>NZ_JAFCAC010000087.1:0-276 GCF_018588165.1 Thermoanaerobacter sp. CM-CNRG TB177 | reverse complement strand
CCTATATTCAAAACCGTAATATTATTTATCTTTTCATTTGTAGACGTTTTAACTCTCCTCACTGCCTCTTTTATTTGCTTCTTCGTTAATTTGTAACTTCCTTCATTTATATCCTTTCTCTTACCCCATTCTACTTCTCTTAAGTCTCCTCCATTCTTGCTGAATACCCTTAATTTCGCCATTAACTTTAATCCTTCTCTACTCCATCCCAATGGATTCCTGCTTAGTCTTACTGAAAATACATGGCTTATATGCCCTTCTGCACTGCACCCTATT
>NZ_JAFCAC010000086.1:0-86970 GCF_018588165.1 Thermoanaerobacter sp. CM-CNRG TB177 | reverse complement strand
AATAGGGTGCAGTGCAGAAGGGCATATAAGCCATGTATTTTCAGTAAGACTAAGACTAAGCAGGAATCCATTGGGATGGAGTAGAAAAGGATTAAAGTTAATGGCGAAATCAAGTGACAGGAAATGATAATTAAAAAATTGATATTTTATAGTTGCATTGTCTCAAAGTGAGAGAAAGGAATAAAATAGCTTAAACTTTTTTTGAAAGAAAGGAGGATTTTTTTATTTTGCGTCGAATATATTTATTATACAAAAAGTTTGTTGAGACAACAAATTAATTTAATGTTATGATATTTATGAAGTGAAAAAAGATGGAATACTTCAAAAATGCACCACAAATAAAATAGAAAGGACTAATTCAAACAACCAATGCGTTTAAATTTTATAATCCCTACGAAATAATAGACGGAAAACCTTTGAAAAAAACATATATGCATTTCAGTAGCATATTGGCATACGTTTACAAGCAATAAAATGGCTCTATTTGAGTAATCAAAAAATATAATAAAATCCTAACAAAATCACCGAAAGGGAGGTGGGGTGCGAAATTGTAATTTTAATTTAATAATTTAAAGAACTTATTAGAGAATAAAAAAATGGGGTGAAAAGAATGAGGAGAATTATTGCTTTGATTACAATTGTGATTATGGTGGTTGGCTTGTTATCAGGATGCGGACAAAATAGTCAAACAGGGCAATCTGAGTCAACTCAGCCAAAAGAAAAAGTATTAAAGATTTGGTCTTTTACAAATGAAGCAAAAGTTTTTGCAACTGCGTTTAAGGAGAAGCATCCCGATGTAAAAATAGAATTTACCATGATTCCAATGACAGAGGGAGAATACCAATTAAAACTTAAGTCAGCATTGCAATCTGGAGAAGGTCCCGATGTAGTTGCTTTGGAATCTGATTTTGTGAGAGAATTTGTTGAGAGCGATTATTTGGTAGACTTGTCAGATTTACTACCTTTTGCAGAAGAGGTGAAAACGTATCAATTTACAATTGATATAGGAACTGATGAAAATGGTGCAGTAAAAGCTTTTTCTTATCAAGCAACTCCAGGACTGATGTATTATCGAAGAAGTCTTGCTAAAGAATATTTTGGTACCGACGATCCTGTAAAAATTCAAGAACTAGTAGCTGATTTAAGTAAATTCGAAGAAGCGGCAAAAATTGTAAAAGAAAAATCCAACGGTAATACTTATATGATAGCATCAACTGCAGACCTTGGTAGGGTAATCATTGAGAATAGAGATAAACCGTGGATTGTAGATAGCAAATTGGTGATAGATCCAAAAGTAGAAGAACTATTTGATATCGCAAAAAATTTTAGACAAAATGGTTATGAAGCACAAGCTACCCAATGGCAGGAAAGCTGGTTTGCTGGCATGAATGACTCCTTGGTAGATGCAAAAGGAAATCCCAAGCAAATATTTGCATATTTCCTCCCAACGTGGGGCTTGTCTTATGTATTACAACCTAATTCAGCACCTGCAAAAGGCGAATCTGACGGAGGGAAGACTGCTGGTAAAGATACTTCTGGTGATTGGGCTGCCATTCCAGGACCAATGCCTTACAGGTGGGGAGGTACCTGGTTTGGTGTGACTAAGGACAGCGAAAATGTAGAATTAGCGAAAGAATTTATTAAATTTGTAACTTTAAATGAGGAAACATTAAAGAACTGGGCTCTCGGAGTTTATACAAATGAATATTTGAAGAAGATCGATCCAAGCGTAGGTGATGAATTACAACAACCAGCTGGCGATTTTGTATCTAGTCAAAAAGTAGTAGAAGAGATTGCTTCACAGTTTGGGGATACTTCGGCAGCTAAATTCTTAGGAGGACAAAACCCATATGAAGTATTTGCAGAAGCAGCACGCCGCATTGACCTTGGTGGAAGGACCAAAAACATTCAAGCTACAGATTTCGTAGTTCAAGATGCATTGTGGGATCCACTTGATGCCTATGCATCAGGTGAAATAAGTAAAGACGAAGCTCTAAAACGATTTAAAGAGGCTGTAAAGAATGCTTTACCTGACGTTAATGTAGATTAAAATTGGAGTAGAGGAAATGTGAGATTTAAAAATTCACATTTCCTCTACTCTCTAATATAAAATTAATATGGAGGATGTGGTGGTTTTGGTGGAGAGCGGAATAAAGGTCAGGAAAAGTAATAGTAAGATAAACAAAAATTATTATGGATATATATTTACTGCGCCATTCATTATTGTGTTTTTGTTGTTTAGCTTTTATCCTTTGATATATACTTTTTATTTGAGCCTAACAGATATGACAATAATGAGTAAAACTTACAATTTTGTTGGACTTAATAATTTTAAACAATTATTTTCAGACGATTTTTTCATAAAATCCGTGTTAAATACATGGAAAATATGGCTTATGAATTTTATACCACAATTAGGTATAGCTATGCTTTTAGCAGTTTGGTTTATGAATAACAGGTTGAAAATAAAGTTTGTTGGGCTTTGGCGAACAGTTTATTATCTTCCTAACCTACTTATGCCGGTTGCGATTGCTGCTCTGTTCTATAATCTTTTTTCACGTTATGGTCCCGTGAATCAGATTGCCGTTCGAGCCGGAATATTAGAAGAAGCCTTTGACTTTTTTAGAAGTCCGGGATGGACTCAATCTATAGTTGCATTTATCCAATGGTGGATGTGGTTTGGTGTCACTATACTCTATTTAATGGCTGGAATGTCATCAATATCACCTTCTTATTATGAGGCGGCGTTGGTAGATGGAGCTAGTTCGTGGGATATGTTTACTAAAATCACCTTACCTCTTTTAAAACCTGTGCTCATTTATGTATTAGTAACGTCTTTAGCAGGTGGCATGCAAATGTTTGATATACCTTATTTATTAACAGACGGTCGTGGTTCCCCTAATGGTTCTATAATGACTATGAGTGTTTTAATGTATATGAAATTTTCAAGTGGAAAAGGATTTATTGGAGCAGGAGCCAGTGTAGCTGTTATGATCTTTATTATTACCGCTATTTCTGCTTCTATAATAATTAGGCTTTTAAGAGAAAAAGAATAATGTTTTAAATCCGAAAGGGGGAAAAATAATGAGCTACACTATAAAAACAAAGTTAACAAAAACTTTTATATATATTTTTCTTGTAATATTATTTCTAATAACTATTGTGCCAGTGTGGATTTTATTGATTAATGCTACTCGTTCTACACCTGAAATACAGCAAGGGGTAAGCCTTTTACCTAGTAACAACCTTTTAAATAATTGGAAGTATTTAACTGGTAAGGGAGCCAACATATGGCGAGGATTTATAAATAGTGCATTAATTTCTATTCCGGCAACTCTTTTAACAGTCTATTTTTCTATGATGACAGCATATGCAATTCAAGTCTACGATTTTGCCTACAAAAAAATATTGTATAATATTATAATACTTTTAACTATTATACCAACCCAAATGGCTTCAATAATTGGATTTTACAAATATATGTCGATGCTAAATCTTTTGAATAGTTATATACCGCTTATTATTCCAGCAATAGCTGCTCCACCCATGGTATTTTTTGCATCGCAGTATTTAGAGTCTACTCTTGTTAAAGATCTAATAGAATCTGCAAGAATTGAAGGTGCTAGCGAGATTGGAATTTTCCATAGAATTATACTACCTATTGCAAAGCCCGGGGCATTTACTATGGGAATTTTATCTTTTGTTGCTTCGTGGAATAACTTCTTTACTCCTTTCATGTTAATCTCAAAGGTTGAAAAGTATACTCTCCCTATGATGGTTAAATTATTAAGGGGCGATATGTATAGGACAGAATATGGAGCTATATATCTTGGACTTGCAATAACCGTGATTCCAATAATAATAGTCTATGCAATGTTTTCAAAATATATTATAAGTGGTATTTCATTAGGTTCAGTGAAGGATTAGTTTTTGGATAAGAGGAGGAAATAATGATGAAAGCTTCATATTTAGACCCTAAACAACCTGTTGAAAAAAAGGTAGAAAATTTGTTAGCTCAAATGACAATTGAAGAGAAAATTGCACAATTAAGTGGTATATGGGTATATGAGATATTAGATGATATGATGAAATTTTCATATGAAAAAGCAAATCGATTAATGACTCATGGGATAGGTCAAATCACCCGTCTTGGTGGAGCAAGTAATTTATCACCTCAAGAGACAGTAAAAATAGCGAATCAGATACAAAAATACTTGGTTGAAAATACAAGACTTGGTATACCCGCTTTGATTCATGAAGAGTCTTGTAGTGGCTATATGGCTAAAGGGGCTACTATTTTCCCTCAAACTATAGGTGTGGCAAGTACTTGGAATCCCAAACTTGTTGAAAAAATGGCTTCTGTGATTAGAGAACAGATGAAAGCTGTTGGAGCTCGGCAGGCTCTTGCACCATTGTTGGATGTTACAAGAGATCCAAGATGGGGAAGGACAGAAGAGACATTTGGTGAAGACCCGTATTTAGTTATGCATATGGGTGTTTCATATATCCGTGGATTACAAACAGAGAATTTAAAAGAAGGTGTTATTGCTACAGGTAAACACTTCGTGGGGTATGGAAATTCAGAAGGTGGTATGAATTGGGCACCTGCTCATATTCCAATGCGTGAACTTTATGAAATTTTTTTGTATCCATTTGAAGCAGCAGTAAAAGAAGCAAAACTGGGTTCGATTATGCCTGGATATCATGAACTCGACGGTATACCTTGTCATAAGTCAAAACAACTCTTAACTGATATATTACGTAAAAATTGGGGTTTTGATGGAATTGTAGTGTCTGATTATTTTGCTATTAATCAACTTTATGAATACCATCGTTTAGCGTCAAATAAAAAAGAAGCTGCTAAACTGGCTTTAGAAGCTGGTGTTGATGTTGAGTTACCAAGTACTGATTGTTATGGCTTGCCTATTAAAGAGTTGATAGAACAAGGCGATATTGATATAGACTTTGTTAATGATGCTGTACGGCGAATTCTAAAAGCAAAGTTTCTATTAGGCTTATTTGAAAATCCTTATGTTGATGAAAAACGAGTTGTTGAAATATTTGACACTCAAGAACAGCGGCAATTAGCTTATAAAATAGCTCAAGAATCTATAGTTTTATTAAAAAATGAAAGCAACTTATTACCTTTGAAGAAAGACTTACAATCAATTGCTGTAATTGGTCCAAATGCTGATAATATTCGCAATATGATTGGCGATTATGCATATCCATGTCACATTGAATCATTACTTGAAATGCGCGAGAAGGACAATGTTTTTAATACTCCATTACCTGAAGGTTTAGAGGCGAAAGATATTTATGTACCTATTGTAAGTGTATTACAAGGAATTAAAGAAAAAGTTTCACCTAAGACAAAAGTAATTTATGCAAAGGGCTGTGACGTAATTAGTGATGATACGGCTGGTTTTAATAAAGCTGTTGAAATTGCTAAGCAAGCTGATGTTGCTATTGTGGTGGTAGGTGATAGAGCAGGATTAACGGATGGATGTACTTCTGGTGAATCTAGAGATCGTGCAGACCTTAATTTACCAGGTGTACAAGAGCAATTAGTAAAAGCGATTTATGAAACTGGTACACCAGTAGTTGTAGTTTTGATAAACGGTAGACCAATGTCAATTTCCTGGTTAGCTGAAAAAATTCCTGCGATTATAGAGGCATGGTTGCCGGGTGAAGAAGGGGGAAGAGCAATTGCAGATGTTATTTTTGGAGATTATAATCCAGGAGGAAAATTACCAATTTCCATTCCCTGCTCTGTAGGACAATTGCCTGTATATTATTATCATAAACCCTCTGGTGGACGTACTAATTGGAAAGGCGATTATGTAGAATCAAGTACTAAACCATTATATCCTTTTGGTTATGGACTTAGTTATACTGAATTTTTATACAGTAATCTTAATATCTCTAACCCAAAAGTATCTACACAGGAAGGAATAATAGAAATTTCTGTTGATGTAAAAAATATAGGGAAGGTAAAAGGGGATGAAGTAGTCCAACTGTATATACATCGAGAATTTTTAAGTGTTACACGACCTGTTAAAGAACTTAAAGGTTTTAAACGCATCACTTTAGATGTAGGAGAACAAAAAACTGTTATTTTTCAACTTTCTTCAGAGCAGCTTGGCTTTTATAATGAAGAAATGGAATATGTGGTAGAACCAGGCCGTGTAGAGGTAATGATAGGAAGTTCTTCAGAAGATATTCGGTTATTCGGTTCTTTTGAAATTGTTGGAGAAGTGAAAAAAACAGATAAAAAGTTTATGACACAAGTACGAGTGGAAAATAAGCTTTAAGATGGCAAAAAAAGTGATAATATATTTAAGGAACTCTATTTTAATTTTCTTTTAAGATTTAATGTGCTATAATTCACACTAGAAACTACAATATAAATAGAAGGGTGAACAGATGATAACAGCAGATCAATTATTAGTTAAACAAATAAATAAATCAATAGTGCTCAATACCATAAGAAAAAAAGGGAATGTTTCAAGAGCGGATATTGCCCACATTACTGGTTTAAACAAGTCAACTGTATCTTTTCTTGTTGATGAACTTATAAACGAAGGTTTTGTTAGAGAAGAAGGGCCTGGAGAATCAAAAGGTGGTAGAAAACCAATTATATTAAGCATCAATAACAAGGCTGGCTGTATAATAGGTATTGATTTGGATGTGAACTATATATTAATTGTTTTGACTGATTTAATGGCAAATGTCATTTGGGAAAAGAAAGTAGATGTAAAAATTGGTGAAAGTCAACAGGCTATTATTAAGCGTTTAATAGAATTGATTGACGAAGCAATTTTAAATGCACCTGAGACTATCAGGGGAATTTTAGGTATTGGAATTGGTGTGCCAGGCATTGTGGATTACAAAAAAGGTACTGTACTGATGGCACCAAATCTAAAATGGGAAAATGTGCCTCTTAAACAAATTATAGAAAATAAATTCAAAATTAAAGTACAAATAGATAACGAAGCAAATGTAGGAGCAATAGGGGAAAAATGGTTTGGAGCAGGAATTAAATACAACAATCTTGTATATGTAAGTGCTGGAATTGGAATTGGGACAGGAATAATAATCAATGGAGAACTGTACAGAGGGACAGTAGGGCTAGCAGGAGAGATGGGGCATATGACAATAAATATACTTGACCATCAATGTAGTTGTGGGAATACCGGATGCTGGGAAAATTATGCTTCAGAGAAAGCACTATTCGATTATATACATACACAGTTGATAATGGGAAAATCTGATAATTATATAAATAAAGATAATTTTAATACACTTAGTGCTCTTGATATTATAAATTATGCTCAAAAAGGAAGCGAAATTGCAGTAGAGGCTTTAAAAGAAATTGGAAGGAAATTGGGTGTGGGAATTGTCAATGTAATAAATACATTTAACCCGGAACTTGTGATTATTGGAAATACGTTGTCTTTAGCAAGAGGTTTGATTTTGGATGAGATTTTGAAAGAAGTAGAAAAAAAGTGTCTTGTTTATAGATATCACAAAGTAAAAATCAAAACCTCTAAACTTCAATTTCATGCAGGAGCAATTGGAGCAGTATCGCTTGTTATTTCAGAGCTGTTTGCATATCCAGGGCTTTGATTACATGATGTGTTGAAATATTAAAAATGACAGTATAAAATCAGGGCACAAAAAGCCCTGATTTTATAATAATGCTTCTATATAATAAATGCACGGGTGTTTTAGTAAGCAAATACATCTTTCAAATCTATTTCTAGATCTTCAAAGATAGAGACTTTAATTTTATTTCCTACAGTATATACATCAGGTCTTCCATATCTGGAATTTTCCTGCAAAATAAACACACTTACAACTTTGTCATCTGGTTCTACTATCCAATATTCCTTTACTCCATGCTTTTCGTATAAATTAAACTTTTCTATTTTATCTCTACTTGCAGTTGAAGGTGATGTAATTTCAACAATTAAATCAGGAGCTCCTTTACATCCTTCGTCATCCAGCTTTGACTTATCGCATACTACCACGATGTCGGGTTCTACAACAGTTTTTATTTCTTTATCACTTTTCTCATTTCCAGAAGGAAACCTTACTCCAAAAGGTGCACTAAATACTTCACATTGCTTACCTCTAAGATATACAGCGAAGCTTGTAAATATTTCTCTTGATATTCTTTGATGAACTGTCGATGGAGGAGTCATTAAATAAATCTGCCCGTTTATTAATTCTATTCTTTGATTATTTGGCCAGTTTAAATAATCCTCATAAGTATAAATATCCTCTCTTTTTGGTAAAGGCATAATTAAACACCCCTTTAAAACTCTTCTTATACTAAGTTTAACATTTTATATTCTTAATATCCAGAGCAAAAATATCTCCCTTTTTATTTGTTGCATTTAATTATACAACTAACCAACATCGTGAGAAAAATAAAAAAGGATTTATAAAAAAAATGTAGAATTAATTATAGAAAACATAAAATAGAATTGGTGCGTAAAGAAAATGAAAGTCCTTTTAAAAATATCATCTGAAAGGATTGAAGATTATGGGGATTAAAGACATGACACTGGAAGAAAAAATAGGTCAGATACTAATGATTGGCTTTCCATTGCCGATTTATGATGACCATATTGAGGAGCTGATTAGTGAGTATAAAATCGGTAATGTGATTTTATTTTCTCGAAATGTAAAAGATAAAGTACAACTTCCAAAGTTTATGTAATAATATCCAAATGAATATGATAAAGCATACCGGTATTCCAGCTTTAATTGCTATTGACCAAGAAGGTGGAATGGTTACGAGAATTTATAAAGATGCCACTTACTTGCCAGGTAATATGGCTATAGGAGCTACAAACAATCCTGAAAATGCATATAAAATAGGGGAGATAGCAGGTAAAGAGCTTTTTTATAGTATCGAAAACATGAAAAGAAGATATGGAATGTTTAAAAATTCAAAAAGGTGTTGGATTGGGGTTGGCAATTGTTCAGGCTGGCATGTACTTTTTGTATAATAGAGGAATTAGAAATGTGGTGATAGATTGGACTGAATTTGTGGATTTTTATTCAAGACTGGGGTGCAAAATTTGGAAAAAATACACAGTGTATAAAAAGAATTGAAATAAAAGACAAGTTGTTATTGGAAGGAAGTGATTTGCATGAAAAACCTTTTATTAAAACATGGTGAAATATATACACAGAATGAGATAATATATAATGGAGATTTATTAATTTCTAATGGGAAAATTTCAAGTATAGGTAAAAATTTAAGTACTAATGATGCAGAAGTAATTGATTTAAAAGGCAAAAAAATAGTGCCTGGCTTTATAGACATACATATTCACGGCGGTGTTGGACATGATACAATGGATGCTACTTATGAAGCATTAAATGCTATTTCAATTCATCTTGCAAAACATGGAGTGACTTCTTTTTGTCCTACTACTATGACAATGGATATACCCTATATCCTAAATGCTCTTAAAAACATAAATGAGACGATGAAAAAGAAGACGGCTGGAGCACAAATTTTAGGGGCATATGTTGAGGGACCTTTTATAAGCAAAGAACACAAAGGAGCACAGGATGAAAAATATATAATACCACCTGATAAAAACTTATTTGACGAGTTCTTGGAAATAGCGGGAGGTAACATAAAAGTAATTGCATTAGCACCTGAAAAAGACCCGGATGGAAGCTTTGTAGAACATGTCACTAAAAAGGGTGTAAAAGTATCCTTGGGACATACAAATGCCACTTATGAGGAGATGAAAAATGGAGTAGAGCATGGTGCTACAATTGCGGTTCACACTTATAATGGCATGAAAGGGCTACATCATAGGGAACCTGGTGCATTAGGGGAAGTATTTTTAGACGACAGAATATACAGTGAAGTAATTGTAGATTTTATACACACACACCCTGCTTCAGTAAAGCTTTTGATTAAAATAAAAGGAACAGACAAAGTGATACTTATATCAGATGCGATGCCTGCCTGTGGATTAGGAGACGGGGAGTACATATTTGGAGGGCAAAAGGTACTTGTAAAAGAAGGTGTGGCAAAACTAGAAAACGGTTCATTAGCAGGAAGTACATTGACGTTAGATAAAGCTTTAGCAAATATAACATTTCTTGGAGTACCGCTTTTTGAAGCCTGCAAGATGGCCTCTTTAAATCCTGCAAAAGCAATTGGAGTAGATGATAGAAAAGGGAGCATAGAAGTTGAGAAAGATGCAGATATAGTTGTGCTAAACAATGATTTGACTGTTTATATGACAATAATAGAGGGAAAGGTTTTTATGGAATAAAAATGTATACATATTGAGAAATAAATGCCAAGAAGCTTAATTGCCATACAAAGTTTAAGGAATCCTTTTGATATAAGGATTCCTTAGACTGTATACAAACTTTCGGAAATAGGATATTTTGCATAAGGAACGACTTGTGACAAAGCGTTAACAAAACTTAGCGAGACCGAGGGCGGAGGCAGGGCCGAAGCCAAGGATGGCGGAGGCGGGCACCTGAGACAGGAGGTCGAATGTGCCCGGGACCCTGCCGGAACCCGAAGGTCGAGCTTAGTTTTGTCGCTTTGGAACATCGGAGTGACGATGCAAAATATCCTATTTTAAAAAATTTTTGCTTTGTCAACAAACTGAGGAATCCTTTTGATATAAGGATTCCTTTTTACATTAAAAACATTTTGCGATATGTCAGATGTTATTCCTTTACAATATTCTCTTTACAAAATTTTCTATTCTTTCAAGCGCTCTTGCTATTTTATCTAGAGAATATGCGTATGATACACGAATAAATCCTTCACCGCTTGGGCCAAATGCGTCTCCTGGTACTACAGCTACTTTTTCTTCTTTTAAGAGCTTTTCACAAAATTCCTGTGAAGTCATGCCCGTCTTTTTTATTGAGGGGAAAATATAGAAAGCTCCCTTTGGCTCGAAACAATCAAGGCCCATCTCGCGAAATCCGTTTACAATAAATTTCCTTCTCTTGTCATACGTTTCTCTCATTTTTACTATATCTTCTTCACATTCATATATACCCCTTATTGCAGCGTACTGTGCTGTAATTGGAGCGCATATAGTTGTATACTGGTGAATTTTATTCATTGCTTCAATAAATCCATGTTCTGCTGCGATGTATCCCAGCCTCCAACCTGTCATGGCGAAAGCTTTTGAAAAACCGTTTATAAGTATTGTTCTTTCCCTCATGCCTGGAAGCGAAGCTATGCTCACGTGTTTTCCTTCATATGTCAATTCACTGTAAATTTCATCTGAAATGACTATTAAATCATGCTCAATTATTATGTCTACAATTTCTTCTAATTCTTCTTTTTTCATGATGGCACCTGTAGGATTATTGGGGTAAGGAAGAATTAATACCTTTGTTTTCGAGGTTATTTTTGATTTTAAGTCATCGGGGGTTAGTATGAAATTGTTTTTTTCATCAGTAGGAACAAATACAGGGATACCTCTTGTCAAAGTTACACATGGTGCGTATGATACGTAACTTGGTTCAGGTACTAAAACCTCGTCGCTGTCATTTAAAAGAGCTCGCAGAGCAAGGTCAATGGCTTCACTAGCACCAATAGTCACCATTATTTCTTTTTCAGGGTCATAGGTTAAATTGTAATGAGTTTTTAAGAAATATGATATAGCGGTTCTAAGTTCAAGAAGTCCTAAGTTTGAGGTGTATGTTGTGCTACCTCTATCTAGTGCGTTAATGCCTTCTTTTCTTATTTCCCACGGAGTTACAAAATCTGGTTCGCCAACACCCAGTGATATTATGTCTTTTGAATTAGTCACAAGGTCAAAAAATTTCCTGATTCCGGATGGTGGAATACTTTTTACTACATTGGATATGTATTTATCTACATTCATGGTGTTATCACCAATCTTTTGTCGTCTTGTCCTTCTTCATAAAAAACTCCGTCTTTTTTATACCTTTTTAAAATAAAATGTGTGGTAGTGCTTAATACGCCATCAATGGGGGCAAGTCTTTCAGCAACAAAGAGGGCTATTTCTTTCATTGTTTTACCTTCTACTTCAACAGAAAGGTCATAAGTCCCTGAAATTAAAGATACAGATTTTACTTCCCCAAACTGGCATATTCTTTCAGCTATTGCATTAAATCCAAGTCCTTGCTGGGGTGCTACTTTTACATCTATGAGGGCAGTTACGACTTCCCGGCCAGCCTTTTCCCAATCTACGAGAGCAGTGTATTTTAACAACACTTTTTTGTCCTCAAGACTTTTCATTGTGTTTTTAACTTCTTCTTCACTAAGCCCTGTGATTGCTGCCATTTGTTTTTCTGTAAGACGGCTGTTTTCACACAGAAGGTCAAGGATTTCTATGGCTTTATCCATTTTTGACACCTCCTAAAAATATATTTTATGCACATTATAATACAAAGATAGGCGTAATTCAATAATTTAATAAATTGAAGTATAAAAATTTAAATAAAAACGTTTGAAATTTAACGAATGTGTGAATTCTGGGTTGACATGTATGTATAAAGAATGTTACAATTTTTATATAGATATTGATAATTATTTTCAATTATGGAGGCATCACAAATGGCAGAGAATACTATTATAAATCTTATACAATTAAGGGAAAATCATGAAGGAGAGATTATACTAATAAAAGCTGGAAGGACAGCTATGCAAAGATTGAATGAAATGGGACTTGTCCCAGGGACAAAAGTTAAGCTGGTTAGAAAAGGCCCTTTGCGGGGGCCTGTTGAGCTTGAAGTTAGAAATTCTCACCTTGTGATTGGATATGGTCTTGCTTCAAAGATATATGTAAAAACCCTTGATGGGAAGGGGGATATGCGGTGAAAAAAGAAATAGTTATAGCTTTAGCGGGAAATGCTAATGTAGGAAAAAGCGTCATATTTAATCAATTGACAGGCTTAACTCAGATAATTGGTAATTGGCCGGGCAAAACGGTGGAAAGGGCAGAAGGGGTTTTGAGATTTAAAGGACGAACTATAAAAATTGTTGACCTTCCCGGCATTTATTCACTTTCTGCTTATTCTCAAGAGGAAATTGTCTCTCGTGAGTTTATAGCTTTTGAAAAGCCAGATGTTGTAATAAATGTGGTGGATGCCTCTAACCTTGAAAGAAACCTGTTCTTTACAGTTCAGCTTTTAGAGCTTCATGTGCCTATGGTTATGGCTTTAAACCAAGTAGATTATGCCATTAAAAAGGGTATAGATATAAATGTAAAAAAGTTAGAAGAACTTTTAGGGATTCCTGTTGTAAAAACTATTGCTACAAAGGGAAAAGGCCTTGAAAAATTGATAGATAAGGTTTTAGAAGTTGTAGATTCAAATAAAGAAACGGCTGTAAATGACTATGACATAAAGCAAGAGAAAATTCTTAAATATGGAAATGAAATAAGCGAGTATGTAATGAGAATTTACAATATTCTTTTAAAACACAATGTAGTAAACATTATAAATTTGTTTCATCCTCTGTGGATTTCTCTAAAACTTATAGAAGAAGATAGCGATATAATTGAAAAGCTAAAAAGAGAGCCTGATGGTAAAAAGGCTTATGAAGAGATTCAAAAAGAACTAGAGGGATTAAAGGCGAAGACAGATGGCCCTCTTGTGACTTTAGTTACAGCAGCCAGGTATGATATTGCTTCTTTTATAGCCAGGCAGACAGTATCAGAAATTCACCATAGAATTACATGGACTGATTTGATTGACAATGTTGCTCTTCATAAAATATTTGGCTATATATCAATGTTTGCTATTGTCTTCATATCATTTTACGGCATATTTAAATTTGGAGAGTATTTTTCTGGCGTGTTGGAGGGATTTTTTGATGTATTAAGACCTTTGGTGTATAATTTGCATATTCCAAATATGTATAAAGATGTTTTATGGAATGGACTTGTTGAAGGACTTATTTCTGCTATAACCATCGTACTACCTTATATACTCCCATTTTATGTATTTTTATCAATACTTGAAAACACAGGTTACCTCGCAAGAATTGCCTTTTTAATGGATGAGATAATGCACAAAGTGGGACTTCACGGCAAAGCTCTCATTCCAATATTGATGGGCTTTGGGTGCAATGTCCCGGCAGTACTAGGCACAAAAATTTTAGAAACTGATAGAGAAATATTTGTTGCGTCTTTTATGTCCACTCTTGTGCCTTGTTCTGCAAGGATTGTGATAATTTTAGGTACAATAGGGGTATTCATGGGGCCGCAATACGCACTTGCTGTTTTTGCCTTAGATGTTTTGGTAATTTATATAGCAGCGTATTTTGCAGATAAAATAGCGCATGGAAAACCCTATGATTTGATAATGGAACTTCCCGGTTACAGAGTACCCGCGTTAAAACCAACACTAAAGCAAATATGGATTAGGATTAAAGACTTTTTGTATGTGGCACTTCCTATAATTGTTGTAGGAAGTCTTGTGCTTGAAATATTGAAATACACAGGTATATTTAAATATGTGACGTATGTAACGGACCCCATTGTAGTAAAATGGTTGGGATTGCCATCAATAGTAGGAATAGTATTGATTTTTGGGGTTTTGAGGAAAGAGCTTACCCTTATAATGCTTTTAGCTCTTTCTGGGACAAGTCATATTTCACAGATTTTGACTCCAAAGCAGATGATTGTCTTTGGTGTTGTTACAATGCTTTATATTCCCTGTATTGCTACAATTGCGGCATTAAAAAGAACAATTGGTTGGAGAAAGACATGGTGGGTAGTTTTTGTTGACATTTTCGTCGCGATATTGGTAGGAGGAATATTAAATCAGATTCTTACTTTTATATAAATATGGTATAATGTGAATGGGTGATAAAATTATGCCATATATAATGCCTCAAAAAGAAAAAAGATTAAAAGTGTTGAGAGATGAGTTAGAAAAAGCTATTGATTCTATTATTTCTTTAAATCCCGAAAAAGTGGTATTATTTGGTTCATTGAAAAGAGAAGATGTACATTTAAGAAGCGATATAGACCTTTTGATAATTTGGAAGACTGACCTGCCGTTTTTGGAAAGATTGCAAGTGTTTTATGATGCTATAAAGCCAAATGTTGCAATGGATATATTGGTTTATACTCCTGAAGAAATTGAAAAATTATATAGGAAAAATAAATTTATAGCAAAAGTATTAGATGAAGGGCGTGTATTATATGAAAAGAAGCAATGAAGAAGAAGCTATTTCAGCAATTAATAAGGCGTTAAAAATAATAAAATTTGTAGAAGAGAAAATAGAGTAGGGGATAAAACCTACTCTTATTTTTATTAAATAAGATTAACTTTAAGCAATAACTCCTTATCTTTAAGAATTTCATCAGGCTTGCCTATAGCTTCTATGGAGTGGCTTTCGTTTAATACTATTATCCTGTCTGAAAGCATTGCTGCTATATCAAGGTCATGGGTTGCGATTACTATGGTAGTACCGTTTTTATTCAATTCTTGTAATTTTTCCAAAAGCCACTTTTTTGACCGTGGGTCAAGACCATTTGTAGGCTCGTCAAGAAGCAAAACTTCAGGATTTATCACCATGACTGACGCTAATGCGACTTTTTTCTTTTCTCCGCCGCTTAATCTGTGAGGGGGCCTATCTTTTAACTTTTCAATTCCAAAAGAGTTAAGGGTTTCTTCTACGGTTTTTTGAACTTTATTTCTTTCTAAACCCATTTGAAGAGGAGCAAATGATATTTCGTCAAAGACTGTAGTGCTGAAAAGTTGCACATCGGAATCTTGAAACACAAAACCCACTTTTTTTCTAAATTCATATTCATCAAAAGTTTTTTTATCGCCAAGCAATTTGCCAAATGCCCATATTTCACCGCTGTCGGGAGAAATTAAATTGTCCATCAATTTTAAAAGAGTGGATTTTCCACTGCCATTTGCACCGAGAAGAATTAATTTTTCTCCTTTTTTTACTTCAAAAGTTATGTCAACTAAAGCAGGAACTGATTTATTATAAGAGTAATAGACATTTTTTAATTCAAATACTGTGCTCAATTTAAACCTCCTTATGGGTGGATATACCACAAGATGAATAAAAAAGTTATATTAAAACCTATCCATATATAATCATAAAAAGCCATTTTAAAAGTAGTTAGTGCTTTGTAATCTCCATTATAACCTCGTGAAATCATAGCGTTATAAACTTCATCGCTCAGTTGTTGAGACCTTATCAAAACATTTGCCATAGCAGAAGCGACAAATTTTCGCCCTTCACTACTATTACTTTTCCCCACATTTCTACTTTTTCTTGCGAGAAACATGTTTGTAGCAATTTCTAAAAGCAAAAAGATGTAACGTAAGGCCATTTCAAGTGTAGCAGTAAAAATGCGGGGGAGCTTAAAAGACCTCAATCCTTTTAATATTTCTACCCATTTTGTGGACAGTGCTAGTATATATACAAAGGATAAAGATATAAATGACCTCATCATAAAAATAATGGCACTATACAAACCTTCTTTTGTTATGTAAAAATTTTTTGTGAAATATACTAAAGGATGTCCTTCTTTTACTACATTAAAAAGTGAAGGTATCAGGACAATACCTGTAAAAAATATTGAGACTGCTGATACCCTCATAACATATGCTTTTAAAGGTATTTTAGAAAAATAAGCCAACAAAAGTGTATAAATAAGAAATATGGTCATAAAAGATATTGTCTTTCCAAAGTTGACTATAATGATTAATATAAAAACGGAGACGAGTTTTATTCTCGTATCAAGAGACTGCATAATACCTTTTTTAGCAGAAATTGTGTCAGAATAAAACATATCTTCAAATGCATTTTGTATACTTAAAATTGTCTTTTCTAAAAAGTTATCCATTTTTCTTCTGGGGTTTTCCCATAATCCTCCCTAATATTGCAAATATCAATACAATAGCTGCAATTCCTACGACTGCTGAAAAAATATAACCTAAAGCTTGTTGGAAGAAATTAGCATCAAATCCTGGTATACTGTAATCGGGTAATATTGCTTTTATGACTTCTGAGAATCTATTCATTCCCTCAGGTACATATCCTATCATGTTCTTAATTTCATCAAGGCCCCATTCTCCCCATGCCGAACCAGGAGCTAAAAGCCCGAGAGGGGTGAGAAGTATTATAACTATAGCTGCAATGTAGAATTTTTTCATCTATTATCACCTCTAAGCTTGGATGAAAATTTATACAGTATATTTTCCTCATCCGCTTTTTGTAAATAATATACTACAAGGCCTGTTATAATGGCTTCTACAATACCAGCTACAGTAAGATGAGCAAACATCATTGCAGGTATTGCTACGTTTAATCCATAGGGAAAATATAGGGGTGTTCCATTTGCTGTATGAAAAAGCAATGGCTGAAGTCCAAGTTCTATTGCTGTAGCAAGAGCAGCAGCATTTATTCCTACATATCCCCCTATAGCAGATGATATGACTTTGTTTAACTTAAGTGCCAACATAAGTTTATAAATTCCATATCCAACAAAAGGAGCTATAAAAGCTATATTAAAACTATTTGCACCTAAAGCTAAAATTCCTCCGTCACCAAAAAGCAATGCTTGAATAAATAAGGCTATAGTAAGAGATATACTTGCTGCCCACGGCCCTAAAGTTATTGCAAGGAGAGTTGCACCAATGGCATGGGAAGTTGTACCACCTGGTATTGGTACGTTAAACATCATTATTGTAAATGCAAAAGCAGACCCTATAGCCAAAGTAGATATGTCTTTTTTGCCAAAACTTTCATTGACTTTTTTTGCTGCAACTGAAATGACCGGTACCATAGCAGCACCCATAACAGCGCAGGTTTGAGGACTTATATAGCCTTCAGGTATGTGCATAAAAAATTCCCCCTTACAAATTTTTACCCGTTGTTGTCATCACTAGTTTTCCATGTTTTACTCCTTTTGTACTTATAATTTCATCTGCAATTTTTGTAATTTCCTTTGCGGTACCTTTTAGTACCATTATTTCGAGACAGTTATGCTTATCCAAGTGCACGTGCATTGTTGAGATTATGTTTTGATAATGTTTGTGTTGTATGTTTGTCAGCTTGTCATTTATTTCCCTTACTTCATGGTTAAAAACATAAGTAATTGTACCAATGGTCTCCGTATTTTCTGCTTCCAACTGATTTTCTATTATAAAATCTCTTATCAAATCTCTTATGGCTTCAGATCTGTTGCTATAGCTTTTTTTCTTTATAAGCTCGTCAAATTGATAAAGAAGTTTTGATTCCATTGAAACTCCAAAACGTGTTATTTCTTCCAGACTTATCACTCCCATAAAATAGTGTTATCTTCTTAAAAATAATAACACTATTTTATGGACGAGTCAATTTAAAAATTAACTAAAAGCTTCGCTATGAGTGGGAAAATTTTTCACTCTTTTTTTAATTATAAAGCTCTTGTGATATAATAAAATAAAGTTAGTTACAATACAGGAGGTAGAGCATGCCACTTAATGTAGTACTTGTTGAACCTGAAATACCACAAAACACAGGGAATATTGCAAGAACTTGTGTACTTACAGGCAGCAGGCTTCATCTTGTAAAACCTTTAGGTTTCAGTATAGACGAAAAATACGTAAAAAGAGCTGGCTTAGACTACTGGCCTCTTTTAGACCTCACTGTTTACGATAATCTCGAACAATTTCTTGAAGAAAACAAAGGGAAAAAGTTTTATCTTGCCACCACAAAGGCTAAAAAGTATTATCATGAAGTAAAATATGAAGATAATTCTTATATACTTTTTGGGAAAGAAACTGCTGGACTTCCTAAATGGTTGATTGAAAAATACTACGAAGACTGTATACGGATACCAATGCATGAAGTGATATCTACAAGGTCTTTAAACTTGTCCAACTCTGTAGCTATAGTACTGTATGAGGCCTTGAGACAACTGGGTTTTCCTAATATGAAATAAAAAATTGAGGGATGATTATGAAACGAAAGATTATTCATGTTGATATGGATGCTTTTTTTGCATCTGTAGAACAACATGATAATCCAGAATATAAAGGAAAACCTGTTATTGTAGGCGGTCTGTCGGGGAGAGGAGTAGTTTCAACTTGCTCCTATGAGGCAAGAAAGTACGGAATACATTCTGCAATGCCGATGTACATGGCGAGGAAACTATGTCCACACGGTATTTTTCTTTCTGTAAGGAGAAAAAGATATGAAGAGGTCTCAAAACAAATTTTTGATATCCTGTACAGTATAACTCCTCTGGTGGAACCTGTTTCTATAGATGAAGCCTATCTTGATGTTACAGATATTGACAAAAATCCTGAGGTTATTGCCAAGGAAATAAAAAAGAAAGTGAAAGAGACGACGGGCCTTACCATTTCTGCAGGAGTTTCCTATAACAAATTTCTTGCGAAACTTGCTTCTGATTGGAATAAGCCAGACGGATTTACGGTCATAACGGAGGACATGATTCCCGACATTTTAAAACCACTTCCTGTTTCCAAAGTTTATGGCATAGGGGAAAAATCCGAAGAAAGACTTAAATCTATGGGAATAAATACAATAGGTGACCTTTTAAAACTGTCACAGGAGAATCTTGTCGAAATTTTTGGTAAAGTAGGTGTGGAGATATATTTAAGGATCCGCGGCATTGATGAGAGGCCTGTTGAAACTATGAGGGAGATTAAATCTATAGGAAAGGAAAAAACATTAGAAAAAGATACAAAAGATAAAAAACTTTTGCTTCACTATGCGAAATTATTTTCCGACATAATATCGGAAGAATTGTTTAGAGCGGGGCTTTATGCCAGAACAGTTACTGTTAAGATGAAGACATCAGATTTTGCTATTCACACCAAAAGCAAAACTTTAAATAAATATATACGATTAAGTGAGGACATATACAATGTAGCCTACGAAATTATTGAAAATATAAAATTGGACCAGTATATAAGGTTGATTGGACTATCTGTTTCTAATTTGAGCGCAGTAAAGTATGAGCAATTGTCGTTTTTGGATAAAAGTGTTGTCAAGTCTATTAAGGCAGAAAACATAGCCAGAGAAATAAATAAAAAAATAGGGCAGGAGATAGTGAAAAAGGCCAGCGAGCTTTTAAATAATAAAACGAAACAATGGAGGGATTAAATGGAAGCTAAAGAAAGGCATAAACGCAATATTGCGAAAGAAATTATAGAACTGGCATGGCCTTCTATAACAGAACAAATGCTTATAATGACAGTTGGAATGGTGTCAACTATATTTGTAGGACGTGTGGGAACAAATGCAATTGCAGCTGTGGGGATGATTAATTCTCTTATTTTTTTCTTTCAAGCTATTTTTGCAGGCCTTGCTACTGGATCTACAGTAATTGTAGCAAGGCTTATTGGCGAAGAAGATGAGGGAAGTGCTCGCGTTGCTGTTATGCAATCCCTTATTATGAGTATTGCTGTTTCTATAGGTTTTACTGTTCTTGGATATATTTTTGCGGTACCTCTTATTAAAATTTTTTTTGGTAGTGTATCTCCCGATGTTTTTAAATTGGCTTTAATATATTATAAAATAGTGATTTTAGGTATACCTTTTATGATAGTTGAAATTGTAATAGCAGGAGCATTAAGAGGAGCTGGGGATACTAAAACACCAATGTATATAACAGCTATAGTAAATGTCATAAATCTTTTATTAAACAGTATACTTGTTTTTGGAGTACATTTTCATAGTGGATATGTAGTACCTCCTTTAGGCGTAAAAGGTTCTGCACTTTCTGCTACAATCTCAAGAACGATAGGAGGTTTTTTGCAATTATATATCTTGTATTTTGGCAAAAGAAGGATTAATCTTGACATAAAAGAAAAAATACGGCTGAACTTTGACATGATGATGCGGATTATACGGGTAGGGATACCAGCTTCTTTGGAACAAGTAATAATGCAAGGTGGTTTTCTTGTAGTTCAGATTATTGTCTCTACAATGGGAACAGTTTCGATGGCAGTATATCAGATTGGTATGAATGCGAATAGCCTTGCTTTTATGCCTATATTTGGTTTTTCCTTAGCTGCAACTAGTTTAGTGGGTAGAAGTCTTGGAGCAAAACGTTTGATGTTAGCAGAAATATATGCAAAGGTTTCAAGAAATATTGCTGTTGTTGTGATTTCTATTATAGGCTTTTTTATGTTTATATTTTCAAGACAGCTTGCAGCGCTTTATACTACTGACCCTGTTGTAATAAAAATATCTTCTGATATTATAAAGATTTTTGCTGTGGTAGAACCTTTGCTTGCTATATTAAATGTCATGGCAGGAGTATTAAGGGCTGCAGGCGACATTCCTTATATTGTTCTTTCAACTTTTATTGGCTTATGGCTTTTTAGAGTGACAATTGGTTACACTTTGGGGAAAGTTTTTGGCATAGGAATATATGGAATTTGGATTGGCATATGTATCGACTTTGTTGTGAGGTCAGTAATGTATAGTTATAGGTTTAAAGCGGGTAGATGGAAGTACATAAAAGTGTAGACTACACAAATTTATCACATATTCTTAATTTTTACATAACAATTTTTTGATATGCTTAATTACGACATCAATTTTTTAGAAGAGGTGGATTTATGAAGAAGAAATATTTGTATGTGATTATTGCTGTTTTGATCAGTGGCATTGTTACTTTTTATTTTGTAAACAGAGCCAAATCATCACAACCTCGACAGTTTTCATATGCTACAGTTACTCGTGGTAATATTTCCATGAAGGTTACTGGGACCGGAAACATAACGAATGATGTAAGAGTAATTACTCTAAAAGGTAATGGTACAGTTAAAAAAGTATATTTTAAAGAAGGAGATACAGTAAAAAAAGGTGATTTGCTTTACGAAATTGAAAACGAAAGCTTGAAACAACAAATTGAAGAAGCAAAGTTAAACGTCGATTTAGCTGCTCAACAGCTAAAGTCCGATTTAGAAAGTTACAATAAGAGTATTGCTAATTTAAAAATAACTTCTCCTTCAGACGGAATTGTAGATAGCATTCTTGTACAAAAGGGGCAAAATGTAAGTGCAGGAACTCAAGTAGCAACAATTGCTGATTATTCTCATGTGACTGTCAGAGTTCCTTTTAATTCGGTACAGATAAAAAACATTAAAGTTGGGCAAAAAGCAGATATATTTTTGTATGATTCTTTAACAACTATAACAGGCACTGTCGAATATGTTTCTCATCAAGCGGTACCTCACAATACTATGGAATATTATTACGTGACAGTTGGGCTTGATAATCCGGGGGCACTAAGCGACGGAATGAAAGTTCAAGTTTCAATACATACAGACAATGGAGTAGAAAAAGCATTAGAAGACAGTACACTAACTGTTAAAAATACAGTCACTGTAATAGCTAAGACATCTGGTACTGTTGAAAAAATAAACGTAACAGAAGGAGAAAATGTAAAGAAGGGAACGCTTCTTGTAGAATTATCCTCAGATAATATTAGTGATACACAGATTCAAAATGACAAATTAGCATTAACACAAGCTCAAAATAATTACAATGAGCTTTTAGAACAACTTGAAAATCTAAAGATTTATTCACCAATAGATGGTAAGATAGTAAGTCAAAATATAGAAGAAGGAGATGTATTAGGTAGTTCAACTAGTGATAGCACTACAAATGGCAGTCAATCAAGTCAGTTAACTTTTGTACCTATTTCAGATGTAAGTGAATTATCTAATTATGAAAGTGAGGCTGAAACAGCAGTAATAGTGGGTAATGGAAATTATACAGTTAATCTTTCTGTAGATGAAGCAGACATAAAAAACATTAAAGTAGGTCAAAAAGCCGAAATTACAACAGACGACTTGCCAGGTAAAACTTTCACGGGTACTGTTACAGCAATATCTCAGCTTCCCACTGTTGAAAATGGTGTTTCTTCATACACTGTAACTATTGAACTTGATTCAAACAGTGATTTGATGTTAGGAATGTCTGTAAATATATCTATTATTGTAGCTGAAAAAGAAAATGTCTTGCTTCTTCCATTACAAGCTGTACAAACTAATGATGATAAAAAATATGTAATATTATATACAGATGATTTAAAGAATCAAAAAAATAAAGATAATACTACTAAAACCTCGTTGGAAAATAACATCAGGTTTATCGAAACAGGAATTTACAATGACAGTTATATAGAAATCACAAGTGGATTAGAAGAAGGAGACAAAGTTTTAATCCCTACAACTAGTTCTTCTACAAATACTAACTCGCAACGAGCTGGTTTTGGAATAATGGGTGGACCTGGCGGTGGACCTGTACCAGGAGCGAATCCACCTAGAAATAAGCCAAGTCAAAGTGGCAGTAGAAGTAGTGGAACATCTTCAAAGTAGTTCACAAGGGGGTAAATAATGAGTAACGTTTTAATAAAAGTAAGAAATTTAACAAAAATTTATAAAATGGGCGAAAACGAGGTAAAAGCTTTAGATGGTATAAGTTTTGACATTGAAAAAGGAGAATTTGTATCAATTGTGGGACAATCGGGTTCAGGTAAAACAACTCTAATGAATATACTTGGTTGTCTAGATGTAAAAACTTCTGGAGAATACTTTCTAAATGGCATAGATACAAGCAAACTTTCTGACAATGAATTAGCAGATTTAAGGTGTAGAGAAATAGGATTCGTTTTTCAAAATTTCAATTTACTTCAAAAAATGACAGCTTTAGAAAATGTAGAATTACCTATGATATATAAAGGTGTTCCTGCAAAAGAAAGGCGAGAAAGAGCTGAAATGCTCTTAGAAATGGTAGGACTTAAAGAAAGAATGCATCATCGACCGAATCAATTATCAGGAGGACAGCAGCAAAGAGTTGCGATAGCAAGAGCACTTGCAAATGACCCTCCTCTCATACTAGCAGATGAACCAACGGGAAACTTAGATTCAAAAAATGGTAGTGAGATAATGAAAATAATAAAGGAGTTGAATGAGAACGGGAATACAGTAGTACTCATAACTCATGACCCTAATATAGCTGCACAGGCAAAAAGAATAATAAGAATAAAAGATGGGCACATTCTAGAAAACGAGGTGTTACCATAGTGAGATATGTTCAAGTTGTAAAGATAGCTCTACGTAGTGTTTTAAGTAACAAAATGAGATCCTTTCTCACCATGTTGGGGATTATAATAGGTGTCACAGCTGTTATAGCCTTAGTAAGTATAGGCCAAGGCTCTACAAGAAGTGTTACTTCTCAGA
This sequence comes from Thermoanaerobacter sp. CM-CNRG TB177, assembly GCF_018588165.1. Classification (NCBI taxonomy): domain Bacteria; kingdom Bacillati; phylum Bacillota; class Clostridia; order Thermoanaerobacterales; family Thermoanaerobacteraceae; genus Thermoanaerobacter; species Thermoanaerobacter sp. CM-CNRG TB177. The sequence goes on along the minus strand of NZ_JAFCAC010000086.1, from coordinate 62,751 downwards.
TACAAAGTATGGGTTCAAACCTTATAATGGTAAACATAAGAGGAAGAGGAAGAGAAAGCTCTTTAACTTATGACCAAGCTATTGCTTTAGGAGACTCAAACCATATAGCTGCTATATCTCCAGTCATATCTACCAGTGTAACGGCTATGTACGGAGATAATTCAGTGGACAACACAACAGTAAATGGGGTTAATGGAGATTATCAGTCTATAAGAAACATAGAAATAGCAGTTGGCAGGTTTATTTTGCCAATGGATGATGAAGGGAGGAACAAAGTAGCAGTTCTTGGCAGCAATGTAGCGAGCGAGCTTTTTGGCTTTACTGACCCTCTTGGTAAGACTATAAAATTAAATGGCCAAAACTTCACGGTAGTAGGTATTTTGTCCCAAAAAGGTTCTTCAATTGCAGGTTCTGATGATGATTCAATATTTATACCCCTTAAAACAATGTTCTACTTTGCAAAAAATAAAGACATAACACAAATATATATAGAAGCTACAAGCCCAAATACGGTTGAACTCGCTAAAAACGAAATAACCAGCAAACTGCTAACTATATTTAAAGGCGATACAGATGCCTTTAGAATAATGGACCAATCAGAAATTTTATCTACAGTAAATAGTGTTACTAACACATTGAGCTTACTACTTGGCGGGATTGCAGGAATTTCTCTTTTAGTTGGTGGAATAGGCATAATGAATATAATGCTTGTATCTGTTACTGAAAGGACGAGAGAGATAGGGATAAGAAAAGCATTAGGAGCCAAAAAAAAAGATATATTACTTCAGTTTATAGTTGAGTCATTAACTTTAAGCGGATTAGGAGGAATAGTGGGAATTATAGGAGGATACGTATTGTCGATGATATTAGGCTCAGCTATGAATATAAATGCTAAGCCTTCTCTCTCTACAGTATTAATATCCTTTTCCTTTTCAGTGATTGTGGGATTGTTCTTTGGCGTATATCCTGCAAACAAAGCAGCAAATTTAAATCCAATTGAAGCTCTAAGATACGAATAAAATACAAAAAAGGACAAACTTCTTAGTTTTTCTTAGGAGTTTGTCCTTTTTAATATTGCTTTTTTGTCGATAAAAGTTTACAATGTAGTTAATGATAAAGGTGGGAGGTAAGGGTGTTGAAGTGGACTGAATCTTTATCAGTTGGAAATGAACTCATTGACAGTCAACATAAAGAGTTAATAAAAAAAGTAAATGATGTTTTGGAGGCTTGCAACCAGAAAAAAGGCAAAGAAAAAATTGAAGAAGTGATGAAGTTTTTAAAAGATTATACTATAGAACATTTTAGCGCTGAAGAAGACCTCATGAAAAAATATCAATACCCTTCCTATGAAGATCACAAAAAAATTCATGAAGATTTCATTAAAAAAGTAGAAGAATTGGACGAAAAAATAAAAAAAGAGGGCATAAATTTATCAATTATAATGCTTGTCAATAAAACGTTGGTGGATTGGTTTATAAATCACATAAGCAAAGAAGACAAAAAGGTAGGAGAACACATGAAAAAGTTAAAAGGGGGTTTTTAAAATGAAGTGGACAGAGTCTTTGTCTGTAGGAAATGATTACATTGATGAACAGCACAAGGAGTGGATCAGGAGAATCAATGACCTTTTAGAGGCATACAATCAAAAAAGAGGCAAGGAAAAAGTTAGGGAAGCAATGGAATTTGTAAAAGAGTATACTGTAACACATTTTGGCGCCGAACAGGAGCTGATGAAAAAGTATAAATATCCTGAGTATGAAATACATAAACGAATTCATGACAATTTTATTAAAGAAGTCAATGAACTGGATGAAAAAATAAAAAAAGAAGGTCCTACACTCACTAATTTGATGACTGTTAATAGGACTTTAGTAGATTGGGTGCTAAATCACATAAGCTAAGTAGATAAAAAATTAGGAGAGTACATAAAAAACCAAATGTAGTTGAGCCTGTAAATGCAGGCTATTTTTTAATCATAAAATTATATGGTAAAATATTTTTAAATCTAAGATTTAGGGGGTTTTATTGTGAGACTTGTGAGAATAGACAAGGTGCCAAATAAATATGGAATAATTAAAGGGGATAAAGTCATTACATTTGAAAGTGAAGGCTTTGATTCTTACAACTTGGAGGAAGTAAAGCTTTTGCCTCCTTGCCTGCCTACAAAAGCTATATGTGTAGGGCTAAATTATAGGGACCATATAGAGGAAATGGGTGACAAAGAGCCGGCGGAGCCGACATTATTCATAAAACCTTCAACGGCAGTTATAGGCTCTGATGATTTTATAGTCCTTCCGGAGATGTCCGAAAGGGTTGACTATGAGGGGGAATTGGCTGTTGTCATTGGCAAGAAGGCAAAAAATGTATCTGAAAAAGATGCATTAGATTATGTCCTTGGATATACAATAGCTAACGATGTTACTGCAAGGGATTTGCAGGCAAAAGATGGTCAATGGACAAGAGCGAAGTCTTTTGACACCTTTTTGCCCATAGGCCCTTGGATTGAGACAGACTTAGACCCATCTTCTTTGGACATAACTACATATGTGAATGGTGAAGTAAAGCAAAAAAGCAATACCAAACACCTTATATTTAACGTTCCAAAACTTATAAGTTTTATATCCCACATCATGACTTTAAATCCCGGTGATGTTATATTGACGGGAACACCTTCTGGCGTCGGGCCATTAAAATCTGGAGATATCGTAACTATTGAAATAGAGGGGATAGGCAAACTGACAAACAGAGTAAAATAAAGATGGTTGCGACAGGGCTTATTTCGGCTGCTGACAATATTGTGATGTCAAGTATTGGATGCCAAATAAAGCCTGAATCTCTTCACCAAATCTCAATAATGTGGTAACATTTATATAGATGTCTTTTCACTTATAGAGGTGGACGATATGAGCATAAGGTTTATATATGGAAGAGCAGGTACAGGCAAGACTAGCTTTTGCCTTAATGATATAAAAAGAAAATTAAGTGATGGAAAATCCCATCCCCTCATACTTTTTGTTCCTGAGCAGTTTACTTTTGAGGCAGAAAAATATCTTTTAGATACAATTGAAAAAGATGAGAAGATAAGGGCGCAAGTTTTAAGTTTTAAAACTTTGGCAAACAGGGTATTTACAGAGGTAGGGGGTCTCACTCATCAACACCTGACATCATGCGGAAGGTCAATGCTTATTTACAAAATAATGGAAGACGCGCAAGAAGACTTAAAAATTTATTCTCAAGCCTCCAAGCAGCAGGGTTTTATCAAAAAAATTTCAGAAACTATAACAGAGCTTAAAAGATTTGAAGTGTCCCCTGATAAGTTGCTAGAGATAGCTGAAACAATAGATTATTTGGGATTGAGAGAAAAACTGAGGGACATAAGTTTAATATATTCTAAATTTGAAGAGAGTTTACACCAAAATTATATAGACCAAGAGGATGAGTTGGCTCTTTTAGCAGAGAAACTGGAATATTCTTCTCAGTTTGAAGGTGCTGAATTTTGGATAGACGGTTTTACAGGTTTTACGCCAAAGCAGTATAGGGTGATAGAAAAGCTTTTAAAGAAAGCTTCAAGAGTAAATGTAACTCTTTGTATGGACACATCTTGCAATTTCTCTGAAATTGATACTACAGACCTTTTTTACACTACTAAAAAAACAGAAGATAAGCTTTTGGAAATATGTCAGAGAAATAATATATCTTATGGAAAACCGGTGGATTTAAATGGAGGAACACCTAAAAGATTCAGAGAAAGTGAAGAGCTAAGCTTTCTAGAAAAACACTTTTTTTCCTATCCTTACAAAGTATATCCAAGTGAGACAAAGGATATAAGTCTTTTTAAAGCTGTCAACGTATATAGTGAAGTTGAAGAAACTGCGAGAGATATCATAAGACTGGTGAGAGATAAAGGACTTAGGTACTCTGAGATTGTGGTAGCTGCTCGCGATTTAAATAGATATCATAAACTTGTTAAAGCTATATTTTCTCAATATGGAATTCCTTACTTTATAGACCTAAAGATAGAAATAAAAAATAATCCCATCATTGTTTTTATAACCTCCCTTTTTGACATTCATTTAAAGAGATGGTCTTATGAATCTGTTTTTAGGTACTTAAAGACAGGTTTTGCAAATTTAGAAATAGAGGACATAAGCCTTATTGAAAATTATGTACTTGCCAATGGCATAAAGGGAGATAAATGGAAAGAGGAGGCTTGGAATTATAGGCTAGATTACAGATTCGACAGATTGACAATGGAGGAAGAGGAAAAAGAGATAATAGAAAAAGTAAATGAGATAAAAGAGAAAATTACAATTCCATTGCAGGGTTTTTATAAAAAGTTTTCCAAATCAAAAAATGTTAGAGAAGCTTGTGGTACTTTATACGATTTTCTCGTTGAGATGGGGTTGCCTCAAAAGATTCAGAAATTGATTGAAAAATTCAAAGAAGAAAAGGAATATGATACAGCAAATCAATACGCACAGGTTTGGGATATTGTTGTAGATGTTTTAGATCAATTGGTAGAAGTGATAGGGGGAGAGAAAGTTACAGTAGAACAGTTTGCGAAGATACTCAGCATAGGATTTGACGAATACCAAATTGGGACTATTCCTCCTGCCCTTGATGAAGTGCTGGTTACTAGCGTTGATAGGATGAAAAGCCACAATGCAAAAGCACTTTACATAATCGGTGTAAATGACGGTATATTTCCTGCTTCCCATTTTGATGAGAGAATTCTTACAGATGAAGATAGAGAAATTTTAACTTCTCACGATGTGGAGTTAGACAATGATACAAAGACTAAAGTTTTTGAAGAGCAATTTTTAGTCTACACTGCTTTAACTTCCACAAGCAAATTTTTAAGGATAAGTTATCCTATTGCTGACCATGAAGGCAAAAGCATGAGACCTTCCATAATAATTTCCCGTTTAAAAAAGATTTTTCCAAAAATAAAACAATTTAGCAACGTGGTAGAAATGGATACAGCCGAGGAAAATTTAAATCGCGTATCAACACCTTCACCTACTTTTAATGAAATGATAACTGCGATTAAAAAATGGGATGTGACAGATAAAATACATCCTCTGTGGTTGGATGTGTATAAATGGTATGCTAAAAATGATCGTTGGAAACCGAGATTGACAAGAGCTTTAGAAGGTATTTATTACACTAATCAGGTGGAAAAAGTACCTGCTCATAAGATGAAAAAGTTGTACGGGGATAAATTACGTTTTAGCGTATCCAGACTTGAAAAATACGCAGCTTGTCCTTTTGCCTATTTTGTCCAATACGGACTTAAAGCAAGAGAAAGAAAAATATATAGTTTTGAGCCACCTGATTTAGGAATATTTATGCACAATATCCTCGATAGATTTTCAAAAGCGTTGGAGGAAGAAGAACTTACATGGCAAGAGGTTGATAAAGAGTGGTGTGATGAAGCCGTATCAATAATTGTTGATGATATGATACAAAAAATACCAGGTTATATTTTAAACAGCAGTCCTAGGTATAAGTTTCTTGCTGAAAGATTAAAAAGAATACTTTCTAATGCGGTTTGGATTGTATCTGAGCATATCAAGAGGAGTTCTTTTAAACCTGTTGACCATGAAGTTGCTTTTGGTGATAATCAAAAGTATCCTCCTATAAAGATTGAACTATCAAATGGTGAAGAGATAAATCTCATAGGGCGGATAGACAGAATTGACATATTTAAAAAAGAGGATGAAGCTTATATAAGAATAATAGATTACAAGTCTGGCAACAAAACTTTAGACCTTTCTGATGTTTTCTATGGTTTAGAGCTTCAACTTTTGATATATTTGGATGCCATATTGGAAAGCGCAATAAAAGAGGGTACGACTTTGAATCCGGCTGGTGTGTTTTACTTTAAAATAGATTACCCGATTATAAAGGCAGATAAGGATATGTCGGATGAAGATCTGCAAAAAGAGATTTTTAAAAGATTAAGACTAGAAGGGCTTGTTTTAAAAGATGAGCAAATTATAAAAGAGATGGACAAATCAATTGAAGGCACTTCTTATATAATTCCAGCAACAATCAATAAAGACGGGAGCATAGGCAAAAACACCAAAGGAGCTACAAAAGAGCAGTTTGAATTATTGAGAAAACATGTTAAAAAAACTATACAGCGATTGACTGAAGAAATGCTGGAAGGGAACATCTCAATTTCTCCTTATAAAAAAGATAAAGAAACTCCTTGCAAATATTGCCCTTACTCTTCTATCTGCCAATTTGAGAAGAATTTTAAAGATAATGATTACAGGGTTATAAAGACTAAAGATGTTGAAGAAATATGGAGTATGTTAGAACAGGAAGTGAAAACAGATGGAGACTACGTGGACTCATGAACAGCAGTTAGCTATAAATACAAGGGGAAATAACCTATTAGTTGCTGCTGGTGCAGGTTCTGGCAAAACAGCCGTTTTGGTTGAAAGAATTATAAGACTTATTACAGACAAAGAAAATCCTGTAGATATTGATAGATTGTTGGTAGTGACTTTTACAAATGCTGCTGCCTCTGAAATGAGAGAAAGAATAGCAGATGCGCTGATTTCTAAGTTAGACCAAAATCCGGAAGATAGGCGGCTTAGTAATCAGCTAACATTACTTAACAAAGCTACAATCACTACAATTCACTCCTTCTGCTTAGAGGTTGTGAGAAATAACTTTTTTCTCGTAGATTTAGACCCTAACTTTAGAATAGGGGATGAAACAGAGACTTTGCTTTTAAAATTAGAGGCGGCAGAAGAGCTTTTTGAGGAATTGTATCAAAAAGAAGATAATCAGGATTTTTTGATGTTGATTGAAAGTTATGGAGGCACAAGAGACGATAAACCTCTTGTGGATGTTCTTTTAAGATTATATAATTTTGTAAAGTCACTTCCATGGCCTGAAAAATGGCTTATGGAGATGCTATTAAATTTTGAAGTGAAGGAAGATTTTAATTTTGAAAAGTCTCAATGGGCACAAGTCATCTTAGACAGTTTAAAAGTAGAAATATCGGGACTTTTAAATGGAATGTATGTGGCAATTGATAAGCTTCATGCTGAAATTGGGCTCCAAAGCTATCTTGATAATTTTGAAATAGAGGCGGGAAACTTGGAAAAACTTCTAGACTGTGAAAATTGGGAGGAATTTAGAAAACAGATAAATGCCATAAAATTTGATAGACTTCCCAGAGCAGGTAAAGATGCAGACCCTAAAGTAAAAGAAGAAGTGACAAAAATAAGGAATGAGGTTAAAGCTAAAATTAAAGAGATAAGAAATAAGTTTTTTTCAGATGACATAGAAAAGATTGAAGAAGAAATTAAAGTTTTGTACCCTATCATGAAGGCTTTGGTGGATTTGATTTTACTTTTTGATAAAAAATATGCTGATAAAAAAAGGGAAAAAGGCATTATAGACTTTAATGACATTGAACATTTCGCACTAAAAATTTTGACAGAAGTCGATGAAAAGGGTAAAATGAAGCCTTCAGAGGTAGCTTTGATGTATAGAGAAAAATTTCAAGAGATTTTTGTAGATGAATATCAAGACTCTAATTTAATACAGGAAGTTATACTAAGCACTATAGCCCGAGAAGATACACCTAACAGGTTTATGGTAGGGGATGTAAAACAGAGCATATACAGGTTTAGGCAAGCAAATCCGTATATATTTTTTGAAAAATACAATACTTATTCTTCAAAAGAGGAAGATAAAAATAAAAAGATACTGCTTTATAAAAATTTCAGAAGCAGATCCCAAATCATAGATGCGGTAAATTTCATTTTCAAAAAGATAATGTCTAAGAATGTAGGGGAGATAGATTATACGGATGAAGAAAAGTTAAACTATGGAGCAGATTTTGGAACACCTCCTCTTGGTGCCATTGTAGGTGGACCTGTAGAAATACATTTAATAGAGAAAAATGATGAAATCCCTGAGGAGGAAGAAGTAGAGGCTTATGAGGAAGAAGAGGAAGAGGTTATTGATAACATACAAGGAGAAGCAAGGGTTGTATCTCAAAGGATAAAAGAATTAGTCAACCAAAGCGAAAGAGGCATCTTTATGGTTTATGATAAAAACCTCAAAAATTACAGGCCTGTTGAGTATAGGGATATAGTAATACTCTTGAGGGCTACAGAAAGATGGGCACCTGTATTTTTAGAGGAACTTATAAATGCCGGTATTCCTGCTTTTGCGGACACAGGAACGGGATACTTTGAAACAACAGAGATAAAGACTATAATATCCCTCCTTCAGGTGATAGACAATCCAATGCAAGATATTCCCTTGTTGGCAGTCTTGAGGTCTCCTATTTTTTCCTTTACTCCTGAAGAGCTAATTGACATAAGGTTAGAAGAGCCTAATAAGACCATATATGAAGCTCTTAAAAAGGCAGCCCAAAGGCAGGATGAATTAGGACAGAAAATTGTGTTCTTCTTGAAATCTTTAAAAAAATGGCAAGAAAAAGCCATTTATATGCCGGTAGATGAGTTTTTGTGGTATTTATATCAAGACACTGGTTATTATGCCTATGTAGGGGCAATGCCTCAAGGAGTGCAGAGGCAGGCAAACTTGAGGATTTTGTTTGAAAGGGCAAAGCAGTACGAGGAAACAAGTTTCAAAGGATTGTTTAATTTTATTAATTTTGTAACTCGGCTAAAAGGCAGCAGTGGCGATATGGGAAGTGCTAAAATAGTAGGAGAAAATGAAAATGTGGTCAGGATAATGAGTATACACAAAAGTAAAGGTCTTGAATTCCCAGTAGTTATAGTGGCAGGGTTAGGTAAACAGTTTAATTTAAAGGATTTGAGTCAAAGCGTATTGTACCATCATTTATTAGGATTAGGCCCTGAGTTTGTGGACTTCAAAAGAAGAATATCGTATCCCAGCATTGTGAAAGAGGCAATAAAAAACAAAATAAAGTTAGAAAGCCTTTCTGAAGAGATGAGGGTTTTGTACGTTGCTTTGACAAGGGCAAAAGAAAAGTTAATATTAGTTGGAAGTGTCAAAGACATAAAGGAAAAAGTGAAAAAATGGTGCAATATTGCTATGTTGGGAAGTAAAGTGCCTGAGTATGAAGTTTTAAAAGGCAAAAGTTATATAGACTGGATAGGGCCTGCTGTCATAAAGCATCCTGATTTAAAACCTTTGAGAGATTTTGCACATGTACAATGTGCTGCTTTGGAAGAGGATCGTTCTCAGTGGCAGGTAAGAATTTGGGATAAAAAAGATGTAATTATCGATAAAGAAAAAGCTGAAGAAGAAACAAGTTTCTTAGAAAAGCTTAAAGATATAGATTTAAATAGCCCCAGCAGTGAATTTTATGATGAAGTAGCAAGGCGTTTAAATTACGTGTATCCTTATGAAAAGGCCTGTCACTTGCCTGCAAAGCTTTCTGTCACAGAGATTAAAAGAATTTTAAATGAGGAAGTAATAGATGAGGATACTACTTCAATATTTGAAAAAACAGTTCTTAAAACTCCTGCTTTTTTGGAGGAAAGAAAAGGGCTCACTGCTGTAGAAAAAGGGGTAGTTATGCACCTCGTTATGCAAAAATTAGATTTAAATGGGGATTTGACTGCAGAGGGTATAAAAAAGCAAATTAAAAATATGGTGGATAGAGAGATTTTGACAGAGGCACAGGCTAAGGAAGTTGACGTAAAGAAGATTGAAGCGTTTTTTAAAACTCCTCTTGGAATGAGGATGCTGAATTCTCAAAATGTGAGAAGGGAAGTGCCTTTCCACATAAAGCTTAAAAGTACAGAAGTTTACAAAGATTTGCCTGAGGACTATGAAAATGAGTTCATTGCTGTTCAAGGCATTGTTGACTGCTTTTTTGAAGAAGAAGGGGAAATAGTGCTTGTTGATTACAAGACGGATTATGTTACAGAGGAAACCTTAGAGGCGACAAAAGAAAAGTACAAAGTGCAAATAGAACTTTATGGAAAAGCCTTAGAAAAGATTACTGGTAAAAAGGTTAAAGAGAAATATATTTATTTGTTTTTCAATGGAAAGATTCTGAAATATTAAGGGTGATAAAATGAGGATTTTACATACATCTGATTGGCATTTAGGTAAAAGCCTTGAAAACTTTTCAAGGATGGAAGAGCAGGAAAAATTTTTAGAAGATTTTGTGCAAATTGTAGAAGAGAACAATGTAGACCTAGTTATAATTGCTGGAGATGTATACGACTCTTCAAATCCTCCTGCGAAGGCAGAGATGCTTTTTTATAGCACCCTAAAAAGGCTTTCTAGTGGCGAGAGAGTGATTTTGGTTATTGCAGGAAATCATGACAACCCTGAAAGGCTTTCTGCAGCAAGTCCTCTTGCCTACGAGCACGGAGTGATACTTCTAGGTACTCCTAAAAGTATTGTTCACAAGGGAGACTTTGGAAAATTTAAAATTTTAGATTCGGGAGAGGGATACTTAGAAATAGAGATAAAAGGTGAAAAAGCTGTAATTATAGCCCTTCCTTATCCCAGTGAAAAAAGATTAAATGAAATTTTCACAGAGGAAATGGAAGAAGGTAAGAGGCAAAAAAGTTACTCTGAGAGAATTGGAGAAATTTTTAAAAGGCTTTCTGAAAAGTACAGGGATGACACTATAAATATAGCAGTCTCCCACATTTTTGTTTCCGGAGGGGAGGAGGCTGGTTCTGAAAGACCTATTCAATTAGGGGGAAGTTTTGCTGTGGAAATAAGACATCTTCCACAAAAAGCTCAGTATATCGCATTAGGACATCTTCATCGGCCCCAAAAAGTTTCTTCTACACTAAACGCCTATTATTCAGGTTCAGCCCTTCAATACAGCAAAAGCGAGATAAACCATTCCAAATGTGCTTATTTAGTAGACATAAAGGCTGGCACCTCCCCTATAGTGAAAGAGGTTTATTTTAAAAATTACAAACCTATAGAAATATTTAAGTGCGACAATATTGATGAAGCAATTGAAATTTGCAAAGAATACCAAGATAAAAATATATGGGCGTATTTTGAAATAAAGACAGATTCTCCTTTGCCACCTTCTAAGATAAAAGAAATGAAACAAATTTTGCCGAACATAGTTGAAATAAAACCTATTTTGCCAGAAGATGAAGCTCAAGTAGAAGATTATGAAATAACCGAAAAAAGCATGCTGGAACTTTTTGAAGAATTTTACTTAAAAGAAAGAGGAGTAACTCCTTCACAAGACCTTATAGACCTTTTTGTGAGTATAGTAAAAGAAGAGGATGAGGAAGATGAGACCTTTGAAGCTTAGAATATCAGGACTTAACAGTTTTGTTGAAGAACAAGTTATAGACTTTGAGCGTCTTACTGAAAGAGGACTTTTTGGAATATTTGGTCCGACTGGAAGTGGCAAATCTACTATCATTGATGCTATTACTCTTTCAATGTATGGGAAAATTCCTAGAAACAGCAGAGAATTCATAAACACCAACTCTATTTCTACATCGGTAAGTTATGAATTTGAGATAGGAATTGGTGCCGAAAGAAAGAGGTATATAGTAGAAAGAAATATAAAAAAAGATTTGAAAACTGGCGGTTACAAAACTACTTTAGCGAGAATAAGAGAAATGGGGGAAAAGGGAGAAAAAGTTCTATGTGAAGGAGATAGAGAAGTACAAAAGAAAATAGCTGAAATATTAGGTCTTACAGCTGAAGACTTTACGCGATCTGTGGTATTGCCTCAAGGAAAGTTTAGTGATTTCTTAAAGTTGACAGGTAAAGATAGAAGAGATATGTTAGAAAGAATTTTTGGATTGGAGAAGTACGGCAATAACTTGCTTAAAAAAATTAGAGAAGTAAAAAATGAAAAGAATCTTATTTTAAATAGAGTAAGTGGAGAACTCAGCCGTTATGAGGGAGTATCTTCTGAGGCTTTGCAGGAAATGACAAAGAAGTTGGAAATCCTTAAAGGGCAAGAAGAAAAATTAGCCGCCGAAAAGAATCGGTTGGATTTAGAAAAAGAAAAATTAAAAGCAATATGGGAAAAGCAGCAAGAATTAAATCAATATCTTCAAAAAAAGGAACTTTTAGAAGGAAAAATTGAAGAGATAGAGAGAAAGAAAGTAAAAATTAAAAAAGCAGAAAAGGCCTTGTCAGTAAAACCTTATATAGATGCAGTTAATGAAACTAATTCTAAGATAGCTCAAAATAAAGAAGAAGTAGAAAAATATACAAAAGAATTGACGGTAATTGAAGAAAATCTTAAAAAGATTGAAAAGGAATATGATATAGCATTACAAAAAAAAGAAGAAAAAATACCTTTATTGATTGAGAAAGAAGAGAAATTAAAAAGGGCTTTGCAAATTCAAAAAGAAGTTAAGACGATAAATGAAGAAAGAGAGAAGCTTTTAAAGACATACAGGGCTGTCGAGAAAGAAATTGAAAAGCTAAAAAAGGAATTAGAAATATTATCAAATGATATAGAGATTACGAAAAAAGTATTAGAAGATAAAGACAAAAAAATAGAAGAATTAAAAATTAGCTCTGGGCAGAGAGAAAAAATATTCTCTGCGCTAGAAGTCCAAAAAGAATTTGAGAGAATCGAAAAAGACAAGAGGGAAAAAGAGGTAAAGATTTTTGAGTTGGAGGAAGCTATAAAAAGGCAACAGAAAGAGCATGAAAGACTTAAGAATCTGATAAAGCAAAAAGAGGAGGAAATACAAGCTTTAGAAGAAAAAATTAGAAATCTTGAAGGTCATATGCCGCCGACTAGCGATGAACTTCTTATCATGCAGCAGCAGTTGGAAGAACAAAAAAGTAAATTTTTAGAGGCAAAAGAAAATGATGAGTTAAGGCAAAACATTAAAGGAATTTTAGATGAAATTTCTGATTTAAAAGGGAAATTAAAAGAGCAAATAAAAAAACTGGAAGATGACATAAAAACAAAAAGCAAACAATTGGAAAATCTAACTAAAGAAATAGAAGAGATTCAAAGACAAAATATAGCAGGGGAATTGGCAAAAGATTTAGAAGAGGGAATGCCTTGTCCTGTTTGTGGCTCAGTCCATCATGTAAAATTGGCTCAAAAAATAGATGAAGAATTAATAAATGAAAAAAGAGCTTTTGAGGAGATTTTTAAAAGAGAAATTGAAGAATTTCAAAACCAGCTTCTTAAATTAAAAGGGGAGTTGGTAGCTTTAGAAGCAAAAGAAGAATTTCATAAAAAGGAATATGATAGATTAGAGGAAAAACTAAAGGGTATTGATATAAAAGCCTTTGAACAAAATGTAGGGCAGTTGCAACTTAGATTTGAGAAGGCGAAATTAAAAACAGAAAGATGGAATAAAGAAAAAGAGGAAATAAATGCTTTACTTAAAAAGCTGGGAGAAGAAAAGGCACAGTTAGATTTGGAGGAAGCGAGACTAAAAGAAAGCCTCGGCAAGGATGTCAAAGCTCTAAAAGAGTTGAAAGTATCAGTAGAAGAGCTTAGTAGAGCATATTCATGTATTTTAGACCAATTAGAAAGTTTAAGGACAGAATTAGAGATTAGAGATTTTAAACAAAAGGTTATAGAAATAAATGAAAAAGATAGAGAAGTAGAAAAGCTTCAGAAGGAAAGTGAACTTTTAGAGAAGAAACTGGAGGAATTGGTGAATAAAAAAGAGATTTTGTCAAATAAGATTAATGAACTTTTAATAAAAAAAGCTCAGATTGTTGAGATAGGCAAAGAAAAGTCAAAGTACCTCCAAGAAAGACAAAAAGAAATAGATATTTTATCAGAAGGCAAAGAAATAGAGAATTATTTAAAGGAAGTACAGAGAGAAAGAGAAAATATATTGAAAGAAGAAAAAATATTAAAAGAGCAGTTTGAAAATGAGAAAAAGAAGAGGCAGGAGACAGAAAACAAAAAAGTATCAGCTTTAGAAAATCAAATTTTATTAAACAATATGTTAAAAGATCAGTTTGAAAAACTTAATGCTTCTATTTCGAAAAATGGATTTAAGGATGAAAAAGAAGTTATGGAATGCTTTTTAGATGAAGGTACGATAAAGTCCTTGGAAGAGGAGATAAAAAATTTTGAAAATGAGTATATATCCATATGTTCAAACATTGAGAGGTTGGATTCTACTTTGAACGGGCAGAGGATTGAAGAAGAGGTTTGGAGAAATTTAGAAGAAAAAATCAAAGAGACAGAACAAGCCTTAACTGAAAAAAGAAAAGAGATAGGTGCTACACAAAAAACACTTGAAGATATACAAAATAATCTCCAAAAAGTAGAGGAATTAACTGAGCAAAAGAAAGAACTAGAGCAGTTATTAGATATGTTAGAAGATTTGGATAAACTGTTTCAAGGGAATCATTTTGTGGAGTTTGTGGCTACAAGGCAACTTAAGCTTATTACTTTTTCTGCTTCTAAAAGGCTAAAAGAAATTACAAGAGGAAGATATGCATTAGAATTGGACTCTGACAATAATTTTGTCATGAGGGACGACTTTAATGGGGGGACAAGGCGGTCTGTTGACACTTTATCTGGGGGAGAGACTTTTTTGACTTCTCTCTCTTTAGCTTTGGCACTTTCTTCTCACATACAATTAAAAGGTAGGGCGCCTTTAGAATTTTTCTTCTTGGATGAAGGCTTTGGCAGCCTTGATTCAGAACTTCTTGATGTGGTTATGACATCCCTAGAAAGACTTCGCAATGATAAGATGGTTGTAGGTATAATAAGCCATGTTGAAGAGCTAAAGAATAGGGTACCTGTAAAACTTATCATAATTCCTCCCTCAACTGCAGGAGAAGGAAGTAAGGTGAGGATAGAGTATAGTTAAATAAAGAGAAGGAATCTCTCTTCTCTCTTTACACTTTTTTAGTTACTATTTTTTCAATCAATTACTTCCAAAATCTTTTCTACTTCTTTTTTTGCCTATGTAATAAAGGGTTACGAATTTATTTACTCTCATAAAGATTTCATTTGTCAACAAATTAAAGCGACGACCTACTTTGTTAAAGAGGTCGTCGCTGTCGAAAAGAAGGGATATTTTATGGGTGACCTTTATTTCAAAGGCTTGTGTACAAACCACCAGTCAAAAGCTTCAATTTCTTTTGATTTAATTTTTTCTTTTCTTTCATTTGCAGAAGCTTCATCAGTGGAAGGTGGGACTATTACATGGTCTTTAATCAAGTAGTTATTTGGCCATTTCTCAGGGAGTGCCACGCCGTATTGGTCTGCTGTTTGCAATGCTTTTAATGCTCTTAATATTTCATCCACATTTCTTCCAACTTCTTGTGGATAATACATTATAAGTCTAATTGTTCCTTTGTCGTCTACTATAAATACTGCTCTTACAGTATTGGTGCCTTTGCCTGGATGAATCATTCCTAATTGGTTAGAGACTTTTCCTAAGTCATCGGCTATGACTGGGAAAGGAATAGCTATGTTTGTGTTGTCCTTTATCCACTCTACCCATTTTATATGGGAGAAAACTTGGTCAACTGAAAGACCTATTAATTCAGTGTTTAATTCTTTAAAGTCATTAGCTTTCCTTGCAAATTCTACAAATTCTGTTGTGCAAACTGGTGTAAAGTCTGCTGGGTGGCTAAAAAGCACAAACCATTTTCCTGCGTAATCTTCAGGCAGTCTCTTTACTCCCTGAGTTGTTACTACCTCCATAGATGGGAATTTTTCTCCTAATAATTTCATTCTAATTTCCTCCATTTTTTAAGCCTCCTTATTTTTCTCATTACATTTTTTGCATATACCATAAACATTTATATCGACATTTTTAATTACAAATCCTTTTAATTCTTCCACATTTATAATTTCCTCTGATACAGGAAAATCATATACCTTGCCACATATTTCACATTTAAAGTGTCCGTGAAAATAAACATTGATATCATATCGCAATTCCTTTTCTTTCAAAGATAGAGCATTTACAACTCCTTTTTCCATAAACAATTCCAATGTGTTGTAAATACTGGTTTTTGAAAGGGTTGGTATTTCATTTATTAAGTATTGATAAATATCATCAGCTGTTGGGTGTATTCTATTGTTTAAAAGGTATTCTAATACTTTTATCCTTATAGTAGAAGGTTTTATATCATGTCTCTTTAAATAATCTTTTAATTGCTCTATTGTATAAGTCATTTTCATTACTTCTTTCTCACGATTATTTTGCTGCGTAGTAGCATCTTTTGGGAGAAATTATCAGATCCTCTTTCTTAAGTTCTTTTATAGCTTTGTCCACCTCTTTTTTGTCTAAATTAGCTTTTTGTGCAATATCTCCTGGTCTTAAAGGTTCAGAGGATTCTTTTAAAATTTTTAACACTAACTCTTTTACTTCCATTTATCTCACCTCGTTTGTATTAAATTTAATTTTGTACTGATTTCAATTTTATTATAATATCAATTTTCTTTTTTGTCAACAGTTTTTTTAAAAATTTATTTTTATTTTTACCACTTAAAGGAGGATTATTAAATACAGAGAAGTAATCTTCAAAAAAACATTGACAATTTTAAAGGAAAAGTATATTATAGTAATAGAATGCATTCGGTTGCATAAAAGTTCTTGACATTTCTCCCCGATTTGATTAATTGTCAAAATTAATCAAATTCTTTTTTTAATGTTGGATGCATTCGATTGCATTTACTAAAAAGAATAGGAGAGGTCTTACAAATGTCCGAAATAAGATATGACCTTATAACTGGTAAAAGGGTGATTATAGCTACAGAGCGAGGTAAAAGACCTCATGATTTCAATGTAAACTATGAGGAAAAGAAAAATAATACTTGTCCTTTTTGCCCAGGAAACGAAGAGATGACTCCTCCTACTTTAGTTGAAATTAAGGATAAAAAAGGGAACTGGTTAGTCAGAGGATTTGAAAATAAATTTGCAGCAGTGAACACAGATTTAAAGAGTTTTGAGGCACCATCCCTTTATAAAGCGGAATATGGCTATGGTGTAGCGGAAGTGATAGTAGAGTCACCAGAACACGATGTAACTTTTGGAAGTTTATCTTTAGAACAAATGCAAAAAGTTTTTATGGCAATAATTGAGCGTTATAAAAAAATTGCTCAAGACGATAAAATAAAATACATTCAGGTGTTTAAAAATTTTGGGGCAAGAGGAGGAGCTTCCTTAGAACACGGGCACTGGCAAATTATAGCTACTTCTTTTATTCCAGATGTAGTAGAAAAAGAAGTAGCAGGTACACAAGAATATATTAAGAAGAAAGGCAAATGTCCTTATTGTGAAATTGTCAAATATGAAAAAGAAGAAGGTAAAAGGATAATAAGTGAAAATGAGAATTTCATTGTTATTGCTCCTTATGCATCTCAATATCCTTATGAATGTTGGATAATACCCAAAGAGCATCAAGAGAGATTTGAAGAGTTAAAAGAAGAAAATGTTGCAAGTTTGACTAAAATTTTGAAGACTCTTATAGTAAAGTACGAGAGAGAATTTAACTTTCCGCCATATAATATTGTGGTTCATACATTACCAATTTATGATACAAGAAATTACCATTGGCATTTTGAAATTGCCCCAAGGCTTACTGTGGCAGCTGGTTTTGAGTTAGGGACAGGAGTTTATATAAATCCAGTGCCACCAGAATTGGCAGCATCAGTTTTAAGAATATAAAAATTTTATTGAAAGAAGTGGTCAAATGTATATTAGTAAAACTTTCAACTTTGAAGATATACCTACAAAACTGAAAGATATACTTAAAAATATAAATAAAGACAATTTTAAAAAGTTTAGGTGGTTTCAGGAAAAGGCTTATGATATTTTAGATATATTTTTATTTGATTATGCAATATTGTCTAAAAAAGAAGCTGAGGTCATAATTGCAGCTATTATAGCTTTTGTAGTGAAAGCTTCAACGAGTAATAAGGAGATTATGTTGCTTTATTATGTACCTTTAATTATAACTCCTTATTTTAGGAATAATGATTTAATAGATATTATTGAGAGTCCAAATTTAAAAGCTTTTATATATGATGGAATCGACGATATAAATTATGTTAAGTTTTTAAATAAAGCGTTAAATGAAGAAACAGTTATAAAATTTGAGTCTGGTGCCAAATTAATTCCTTATAACCTTAAAAAAGACGATATATACAGTGCAAGAAGGCTGAGTAATAAGTCTAGTAATAGTTTAACATTTTTACAAAAAAATGAAATAATAAAGACTTATAGGAAATTTGTAAAAGGAGTTAATCCTGACCTTGAGATGACTTTTGAACTTAAAAATGCAGGTTTTGGAAATGTTCAAGATATAAGAGGATATTTTTTATATGAAGACAGTAGCGGAGAAAGGTACACTGTCGCTATAATAGTGGAACACATAAAAAACATGGGAGACATGTGGCAATATACTCAAGAGTATCTGTCTTCTGTAATTTCTACTTTATCCGATTATGATAAAATTGAGGAAAGTTACGTAGAAGGCTACTTGAGCGATTATCTTGAAGAGGTAAGAGAGATAGCAAGGATAATTGCCGATATGCATATTAAGTTGTCTTATATTGATAAAGAAGATTTTGCTAAAAGAAATGTGGAAATATCAGATGTTGAAGAAATAGTAAAAAGTATAAAAAATAATTTTACTAAACTTCTAAATTTTGTAAAATTATCTACATTTGATGAACAAATAACTTCTATGATAGAAGAGATTATAAAGCAACAAGAGTTTTTAATGAGCAAATTAGAAGAATTTAAAAATAGTGCTGTTCTTGGCAAATATATAAGATGTCATGGAGACCTACACTTAGAGCAGATTTTAAAGACTGAAGAGGGATATGTGATAATAGATTTTGAAGGGGAACCGACAAAACCTATTGAGATGAGGAGAAAAAAAATATCTCCCTTAAAAGATGTAGCAGGCATGGTACGCTCTTTTAGTTATGCTGCTTATGCTGCTTATTTTAATTATCTTAATGCAAAAGGTAAGTTTCGGGATGAAAAAATAGAAAAAGCGCTATTATGGTGGGAAAAAGCTGTCACAGAGACCTTTGTGGAAAACTATTTGGAATTGGTGACAAGGGAAGCACCAGACATTGTACCAGAAGGTAAAAACTTTGATAAGGCTTTAGCTATTTTTAAATTAGATAAAGCTCTTTTTGAAGGAATTTATGAGGTAAATAATAGACCTTCTTGGTTTAGAATACCTTTAAAAGGTATTTTAGAGTGTATTGAGGATTTGAAATTAGAAAAGCACAGATCGGAGGTAAATTATGGATAAGTTAAAAGTTACAATGTTTACAAATGAATACCCACCTAATATTTACGGTGGAGCTGGCGTTCATGTAGATTATCTTGTCAGGGAACTGTCTAAACTGATGAAAGTAGATGTGAGATGCTTTGGTGACCAAGATTATACGGCTGATAATGTAAAAGTCCGTGGATATAAAGAGTGGGATAAGTTAAAGGAAAATTCAGATCCAAGATATCAGAAAGTTTTGGGGCCTTTTTCCATAGATTTGGCAATGGTGAAAGATGAGATAGACTCAGATATTTTACACTGCCATACCTGGTATACTTTCATGGCGGGCTTTTTAGCTAAAAAATTGTATGATAAACCCCTTGTAGTTACAATTCACAGCCTTGAGCCTTTAAGGCCATGGAAAGAGGAACAGTTAGGAAATGGATATAAGCTAAGTTCTTGGATGGAAAAAACAGGAATTGAAGCCGCTGATAGGGTTATAGCAGTATCACAAGGATCGAAAGAAGATATATTGAAGTATTACAATATTCCAGAAGAAAAAGCTGAAGTTATATATAACGGCATAGATTTGAACCAATACCAGAAAACAGATAGAAATATTGCTCGCAAAAAATATGGAATTGAGGGTAAATACATTCTCTTTGTAGGAAGAATATCAAGGCAAAAGGGCATTACTTATTTAATAGATGCAGTAAAGTATCTACCTAAGGATATAAAGGTTGTACTATGTGCTAGTTCTCCAGATACACAAGAGGTTTTAGAAGAAGTAGAGCAAAAGGTTAAACTTTACGACAATATTATTTGGATAAATAAAATGGTAGAAAAAGAAGAAATTATAGAGTTGTACAGCA
Organism: Thermoanaerobacter sp. CM-CNRG TB177; assembly: GCF_018588165.1. NCBI lineage: Bacteria > Bacillati > Bacillota > Clostridia > Thermoanaerobacterales > Thermoanaerobacteraceae > Thermoanaerobacter > Thermoanaerobacter sp. CM-CNRG TB177. The sequence continues at coordinate 42,724 of NZ_JAFCAC010000086.1, read as the reverse complement.
ATGCTGAAGTTTTTGTTTGTCCTTCTATTTATGAGCCTTTTGGTATAATAAACTTAGAAGCAATGGCTTGTAAAACTCCTGTTGTGGCAAGTGCTACAGGAGGAATTAAAGAGGTTGTAGTTCATGAAGAGACAGGATTCCTTGTAGAACCAGGCAATTCTGAAGAATTGGCAAAATATATAAACATACTTTTGAATAACAAAGATTTAGCTATAAAGTTTGGAGAAAATGGGAGAAAACGTGTTGAAGAGATGTTTAGTTGGGAAAGTATTGCTAGAAAGACTTATGAGATGTATAAAGGTGTAATAGAGAAATATAAAAAATAAATGCGCTAAGGCAGGGGTGACAATTTCCCTGCTTTGTTTTTTTGTGTTATAATAAACTTAAAAAAATAATGGATGGTGTGGCCATGGAAGGAGAATCTTTTCTTTATAATTCGGTAATAATTTATGGCTACATAGCGCTTTTTATAGGGCTTATGATTGAAGGAACTGGAATGCCGGGACCAGTGCAAATATTATTTTTCGCTGCAGCGTACTTGGTTTCAAAGGGGGAAATGAACCTTTTTTATGTTATAGTCATCGCTGCATTAGGAAATGTGACAGGAAATGTGATAGCTTATTTGGTAGGCTATTATAAAGGTAGGCCTGTTGTTGAAAAGTACGGTAAATATCTAAAAATAACAGTAAAAGACCTTGAAGCTATGGATAAATGGTTTGCTAAATATGGAGGATTTACGGTTTTATTAGGTAGGCTAATAGGACTTCCGCGGACCCCGGCTATTTGGGCCTCGGGAATAACGCGTATGAATTTTACTGTGTATGTGGTGTTTTCTGCTATTGCTGATTTTATATGGTCTACTTTTTGGGCAGTAGTGTCTTATCTTGCTGCAAAACAATTGATTAACATAAACTTTTTCGGAAAGAGCCAACCGCCTTGGGTGTATTTTGCTTCCACAATAGGCTTTATGATATTTTTATATGTAGTTTGGAAGGTACTCCTTTGGATGAAAGAAAAGTATCTAACGTAACTATTAAGAAGATAGCAAATGTATCTGATCTTTTAGATATAGAGGATATATGCTATGAGTTTAGAGAATGTGTCGGAAGTTTATCCTTTATTAAAAGGTAAGAGAGTTTAGGGAGTCACAGGTTTAGCGTAAAAGAATTTAATAGGGTCACTGTATTTAGGTACCACTATTTTATCAGAAGTTTGTATGTCTACTTTAATACCATAAAATCTTAAAGTATCTACTATTCCGCCTTTTAAATTAAGAGCTGCTTGCAATGTGTCAGGGTCTCCTATTGCTTTTATTACGTAAGGAGGAGCATACCTGGTAGAGTTTATGATTATCGTTGGACCTACGCATCGTATTTCAGATGTTGCAATTATTCTTTGGTTGTTTATAGCTATTGCTTCAGCTCCACCCGCTTTCAATTCATTTACAATACTTAATAAATCTTCATCATGGACTAAGTACAAATTAGGGTCTTCCCCGTCTCGAGGCTGTAAGTCGCTGTCATTTACCGTTACTATAACTCCTGGGCCTACCATATCTGTAAGTCCTGCTAAAATTTTGTATTTTTCAACATCCTGCTGTAGATTTTTTAAAGCGGCATCATCTTTTGATGCAACATCTTCGTACTCTTTAAATCTTTTAGTGAGTTCTTCTAATTGCTGTTCTAAATTTGCCTTTTCTTCTTGAGCTTTTTTGAGCTGCTGAGTAAGTTCTTCTGACCTTGCATAATTTGTAGCTACAGTAGGGGTAGAGGTTCTATTGCTACCTTGAACAGTTTTAAATTGAATAGAAATCATTAAGCCCATTGCGATAAATACAAGCATAAAAGATAAAGTTTGCAATACCTTTCCTTTCAATTTTTCCACATCCTTTCTCTATATAAAAAGACGTCTTCGTCTTGCTTTTGGTTTCAGCTTATGTTGCTTTTGTAAATAACTATGCTACTCTATAAATACTATAACATGGAAAATGTTAAAATTTATTAAGAAATTATTAAGTTTTTATTACAAGAAGGTTACAAAAGCCTTAATATTCCCCAGAGGAATCATTTTAAACGTGAATATATTAATTAATTTAGAGAAAAAATAAACTTGACTATTTTTTGAAATCTGATAAACTTTTATTAACAGAAAATTAATATTGAAAAGGAGAGAGTATTATGAACAAAATATCTATAATAGGTTCTGGATTTGTCGGTGCTACTACTGCATACACACTGGCTTTGAGTGGGATTGCCAAAACTATTGTATTAATAGATATTAATAAAGACAAAGCAGAAGGCGATGCTCTTGATATAAGCCACGGCGTACCGTTTATTAGTCCAGTTGAATTGTACGCGGGAGATTATAGTGATGTTTCAGGTTCTGACATAATAATCATTACAGCGGGAGCAGCACAAAAACCGGGAGAAACCAGACTTGACTTAGTGAAGAGAAATACGATGATTTTTAAAGACATAGTGGCAAAACTTATTAAAGTAAATGACACAGCAATATACCTTATAGTTACAAATCCAGTAGATATTCTTACATACGTTACCTATAAAATATCTGGCTTGCCATACGGAAGAGTATTGGGGTCTGGCACAGTTCTCGACAGTGCGAGATTCAGATATCTTTTAAGCAAACATTGTAACATAGATCCGAGGAATATACACGGATATATAATTGGGGAGCATGGCGATTCTGAGCTTGCAGCTTGGAGCATTACGAACATAGCAGGCATACCAATTGATAATTACTGCAATTTATGTGGAAAAGCATGTGAAAAAGATTTTAGAGAGGAGATTTTTAATAATGTTGTAAGAGCTGCCTATACGATAATAGAAAAAAAGGGTGCGACATATTATGCGGTTGCTCTCGCAGTAAGAAGAATCGTAGAAGCTATTTTCAGAGATGAAAATTCCATTTTGACTGTGTCATCTCCGCTAACCGGCCAATATGGTGTTACAAATGTGGCTTTGAGCCTTCCCTCCGTTGTTGGACGAAATGGAATCGTAAATATACTTGAATTACCACTTTCACAGGAAGAAATTGCTGCTTTTAGAAGATCAGCCGAAGTTATCAAAAGTGTAATACAAGAGCTTGATATATAAGAGGGGAAACCCTCTTTTTTTGTATATAAAAAGTCACAGCGTGAAAATATAATAATTAAAATAATGATTTTTTAGGGTGTGATAGTCGTGCAGAAAATAACTCAGCAGGAGATTATTTTAAGTGCCTTTGTTGAAGCACAAAATTTAGAAAAGATACTGTTGGATAAAGTAAGAGAATATGGGAAAGAATCAGTAGATAATCAAATAAAAGCATTGTTAAAGCAAATTGAAATAATGATAAAAAATCATAAAGAAGACATAAAAAAGGCACAAAAGACTATGCATATTAATTCCCTTGTCAAAAAAAATATGTCTCAAGAGCCTTTAGACATGCTTCAAGATTTATTAAAAAATTTAGTTAATATTCAAGCCTTTTATAATGAAACTGTTGTGAATATTACTAATCCTTACGTTAGACAGTTGTTTACTCAAATGAGGGATGATGTTATGAGATTTATTTCTATTCTTCAAATGGAGATTGAAAGTCTGGAATCGAAACCTTCTATTCCAAATAACACAGTTTTAAATACACCGGAGATGAGTTAATATGAAAGTGGCTATTATTGGTGCTGGTGTTTCAGGGCTGGCTGCGGCAATTACTTTTCAAAGGTATGGCATTACACCAGATATTTTTGAAAAAAAGTGCAAAATAGGTGAATTATTTAACCATGTTGCGGGGTTATTAAAAGTGATAAATAGGCCTATAAAGGATCCGCTTCATCATCTTAAAAATGTTTATGGAATAGAAGTTAAACCAATTAACACCATTGACAAAATAGTAATGAAGGGGCCAACTGTAACAGCTTCTGTTACTGGGAGTAATCTTGGGTATATGATTTTAAGAGGACAGGACGCAAACTCTCTTGAAAATCAATTGTATAATAAGTTAGAAATACCAGTTAATTTCAATATAGAAGCTGATTATAAGAAGTTAAAAAATGATTACGATTATGTCATTATTGCTACGGGAAGTTCGCAGATTCCAAAAGAATTAGGTTGTTGGCAAGAGTTGGTGACGACCTGGGTGAGGGTAGCAAATGTTTTAGGGAATTTTGACACGAAAACTCTTTTAATGTGGATAAACACTCTTTACACTAAAAGCGGTTATGTATATCTCATGCCTTATAATGAAAAAAGAGCTGTCTTAGCTATGGTAGTACCTTATATTTCAAAAGAAGAGTTGCAGTATTATTGGGATACATTTCTAAAGGTAGAAAAGATGAATGTGGATATTGTAAATATGGTGGATTTGGAGCATATTTCGGGTAATTGTTTCCCACATCAATATGAAAATCTGCTTTTTGTTGGGAATGCAGGAGGAGCGATAGAGCCTTTTTTAGGGTTTGGGACTTTTAACTCAACTGTAAGTGGAGCTATAGCAGCAAAAAGTATAGCTGAGGGAGTCGATTTTAAAAAAGAAATAAGATTTTTGTCTGAAGCAAATATAAAGATGTTGGAATTTAGAAAAGCTTTAGACCTTATGGACAATGATAAGTTGGATAAGTTTATAAAAATTCTTACTTTTCCTCCTGTGAAAAAACTTGTTTACAATACTAATTTCAATGCTATAAAATATGGCTCTATTTTTATGAAATATGCAATAAATAAAATGAATAATAAACCTTATGAACACAGAAAGAAGGTATGAAAATGAGAGTAGCAATAATTGGAGCAGGAGTAGCAGGCCTATGTTGTGCATATACTCTCGAGAAATTAGGTGTACCTTGTGATATTTACGAAAGAAAACATACAATTGGAAGCCTGTATTCTTATGGAGAATTGTTATTGCAGATTGTGCATAGACCTTATAAGGATCCTCTTAAGTTTATAGCTAAAGAGTTTGGAATTTTAATTGAACCTTTAAATGAAGTAAGAAAGATAGTTATCAAATCTCCAAAGAGGGAAGCTTTCATTGAAGGTAAACAACTTGGATATATTGTAAAAAGGGGACAAGAACAGGAAAGCATAGAAAACCAATTGGCAAAAAAAATAAATGCAAAAATAAATTTTAATATAAATGCGGATTATAGGGAATTAGCCAAATCTTATGATTATGTGGTAGTTGCTACAGGAAATAGTATGATAGCAAAGCAACTTACCGAAGTTAAAAATGTAGTTTCTTCAAGGATTAAAGGAGGAATTGCATTAGGGGATTTTGAGACTAATACTGTGCATTTATGGCTTAACACTCTATATGCAAGGTCAGGTTTTGGCTATCTTGTACCTCTTAGTAAAAATAAAGCTTCAATAATTCTTGTGGCTACTTATACGCAAAAAGAAGAGATTGAAAATATGTGGCATACATTTTTGTATCAAGAAAAATTAAATTATGAGATGATAGAAACTTTTGAAACGCAATTGGACATCAGTATAACAGATAGACATCAAATAGACAATATGTATCTAATAGGAAATGCAGGGGGATTTTTAGACCCTTTTTTAGGATTTGGACTTTTAAACGCAGTGGAGAGCGCAGTCTATGCGGGAGAATCAATAAAACATGGTGAAGATTATGAAAAAAAAGTAAAAAAAATAACAGATAGAGTTGATAAGCTTATAGATTTTAGGAAGATGATGGATAGCATAAAAAATGAAGACTATGATAGGGTAGTAAAAGTGATTGAAAATCCTATAGTTAAAAGAGTGATGTACAAAACTAATTTAGATGTCATAAAATATTTACATTTTCTTATGAAAATAACAAACAGGACCCAGTGATTAAACTGGGCCTTAAATATTCCACAATTGAAGTCCTGTTGTTTCATCGTAAACTCTTTCCAGCTTATTGTCACCGTAATCTGTTATTACGAATTCTGCAGCAAATATTATTGTCCCTTCCATTAAATGACCGCCAAAAGCGTTTCCGTTTTTATCTGCTAATGTTATGTGGACATGAGCAAAGGGCTTGCCATCTTTTACTGAAATATTTCCTGTGGCATTTAGTATTTCCATGTGCTCGTCTTTTGATATGTATATGTAGTTTTTGCTTTGTGCATCATAGTAGCCAAATACTGCTTTTGATACAGCACCTATTATGCGTATTTCACCAGAACGTATATTTTCACTGGTAATGATTTTATTAATTTCTTCTAAAAGGTCTTTCCCGTATTGAAATCTTCCTATAAATCTTCTTTCAATTGATACACTTTTATACCCCATAAAACCACATCCTTTTAACTTTTATTTTTTATATAATTATATCATAAACTTGCTTAGATTTGGAATTTGCAAATTGCGCCTCATTTTTAAATTTTTTCAATAAAGGATTTTTGAAAAATTTAGCGAATAAATATAAAAAAGTAGACAATTTTTGTGTGACAACTACTTAATAATTTTAAGTTGATATTTAATCGTCAATATTTTATTATTAGTGTAAAAGAAACGTAAGGAGGAAATAGTGTAAGCTTTATGAAAACGTTAAATGAGAACTTTTTTAGGTTAATAGACAAGGTCATTTTGATTTTGGTGATTTTGATAGCAGCATTGAGCATTTTTTTGTATAAGCTTGAAAAGGTAGAAGAACCTATTTTTGCAAAAACATCACAATATCACTTTTATATGGTAGCTCAAAATTCTGTAGATCCTTTTTGGAAAGAAGTGAAAATGGGAGCCATGGATGCTGCAAAACGTTACAATGTTGCAATTGAATTTAATGCTCCTAAATTTAATAACATCCAAGAGGAACTTCAGTATTTGGATATTGCTATACTGTCTAAAGTTGATGGCATAATAACTCATGTTTCCAACAGTAAAGAATTTGTAGACTTGATTGAAGAGGCCTATAAAGAAGGGATACCAGTAATTACTATAGAAAATGACGCAAAAGATAGCAAAAGACAGGCTTTTATAGGTACTAACAGTTTTCAATTAGGTGAAGAAGCCGGAAAGCTTATGATTAAAGCGACCAAAGGAAAAGCTAACATTGCTATAATCGTCAGCAATGGTTATCAATTAGACACTGTAAATCAAAATTTGAAAATCAATGGCTTTTTAGATGCCATAAAGGATTATCCTCAAATGAAAGTAGTAAAAGTTTACACTTCAAAATTAGGTACTTTAAGCGCAGAAGAGATTACTCAGTCAATTATAAGCAGTAAGCAAAACATAAATGCTATTTATACTACAGATTCTGTAGATACCATTGGTACTGCACAAGTAATAGTTGATTTTAACAAAGTCGGAGAGATAGCGATTGTAGGTTATGGAGATACTGCGGATATTTTAAGGTATATCGACAAAGGAATAATATACGGCACAGTTATGAGTGATCCTTATAGAATAGGATATGAAAGTGTAAAGTCTATGGTAGAAATTAAAGAAAAAAATAATGTCTCTACATTTGTTGATATAGGAGTAAATGTTATTACTAAGCACAATGTCAAGGAATATTTCAAAAGAATACAATTAATGGAGTAAGGTGATGGGATGAAGAAAGATGTGTGGAGATTTACAGGCATAAGGCGAAAATTGTTAGTTTATTACCTCCTAATCACTGTTTTAATGGGTATCACAAGCTTTTATTCGTATTATAATGCGAAGTCAGTTATAAATCGTTTAAAATCAATTTTTGTGGATTATATATACCTTAACAATTTAAATGCCGATGTAAACACGCTGGAAACAGAAGTGGAGAAGTATTTATCTACCAAATCCTCAGATGCCCTTTTAAATTATTATACTCTCTATAACAAGCTTCAAGAACAAGCCTCCGCTATTTTAAATGAAAAAAACTATGACCAGGATGGTTTAATGTTAAAGGATATAGGAAATATGATTGAAAGTCTTTTGAATGAAACTGACGCGGCAATAAATGCTAAAAGAGGTAGGATAAGCAGCGAATACATTGCGCATTTTACGAGGTCCATTAGAATAAGCGAATATATAAAACTCTACATTAACAATCTTCTTAACAGCAAATTGCAAGAGGGCTCTTTAAAGTACGCTTCTATATCAAAGAACATGGAGTTTATAAGCTATTTGAATGTGTTTTTAATAATAGGTTCTATTCTTTTTAACATATTTCTTGCAATATTTTTTACCTATCGAATTACAAAACCTCTTATGGACCTTTCTTATTTGGCAGTGAGAGTTTCAAAAGGAGATTTTGATGTACGACCGGTAGAAATAAAGACAAACGATGAGATAAGCATCCTTGCAGAAGCTTTTAATAAGATGGTGGTAAGTATAAGAAATTATATAGGTGAAATAAAAAATCAGGCAGAAGTGGAGAAAAAATTAAAAGAGCAAGAAATGCAGAATCTCAAGATGAGAAATATTTTAAAAGAGGCAGAACTTAAGGCTTTGCAATCCCAGATAAATCCTCATTTTCTATTTAATACCCTAAATGCAGCTGCACAATTGGCAATGATGGAGGGGGCAGATAAGTCTTCGGAGTTTATAGAAAACGTTGCAAAGCTTTTTAGGTATAATTTAAAAAAATTGGATACTACAGTTACATTGCAAGACGAAATAAACAATGTAAAGACATATATGTACATTTTAAAAACAAGATTTGGAGACAGAGTTGATTTTAAAGTAGAAGTAGATGAAAAGGTTTTAGATGTAGAAATGCCTTGTACAATAATTCAGCCCGTAGTGGAAAATGCTTTTATTCACGGATTAGAGGATGTAGAAGAAGGAGGCTTTATTAAACTTACCGTAAAAAGAGATGATGATAAAGTTTTAATAGAAGTTGTTGACAATGGGAGGGGAATGAGCAAAGAAAAAGTAAAGGCAATATTATCAGCAGACTATGAGGATTTGTCCAAAAAGCATGTTACAGGTATTGGATTGCACAATATCATAAACAGGCTAAGGCTTTTTTATAACATTTCTGCTATACAAGATGTAATTGAGATAGATAGCAAAATAGGAGAGGGAACAAAAGTTACTTTAAAAATTCCTTTAATGAAGGGTGATAAAGAAAATGATTAGATTGTTTATTGCGGATGATGAGCAAATAGTTATAGATTCAATTAAATTTATCATAGAAAAGAATGATGTAAAAGCTGATATAATTGGTTTTGCTAAATCTGGAAGAGAAGCCATTGAAAAAGTGGAAATTTTAAAACCTGATGTAGTTTTTATGGATATAAAGATGCCAGGAATAGATGGAATTGAAGCCATAAAGCAAATTAAAGAAAGGCATAAGGACATAATTTTTGTTATTATTACCGCTTATGAGTATTTTAATTATGCGAAAGAGGCAATAGACCTTGGAGTGTTAGATTATCTTTTGAAACCTCTTAATAGAAATAAAGTTGTAGAAGCTATAAAAAAAGCTATTGAGGTGATTGAAAAAAGAAGAGAGGCAATGTTAAAGGAGTTAGAGTTAAAGGAGAAACTCAATAAAATTATTCCTTATTTAGAAGGGCAATTTTTGTATACTACTCTTTTTAGTGGTATAACCTATGATGACTTGTCCTTTTATGAAGAAATATTTGGAATTAAATTACAACGTGGTTATGCTATGATAGTAACAGTAGATGATGTTGACAACAACCTCAAAGGTCAAACTCTAAAATTAAGCATAGATAAACAGAATTTTTATGATCATTTTAAAACAATTGTAAAAAATATAAAAAAATGTTTGGTAGGTTACTTTTTTATTGACAAAGTATTTGTGTACTTTCCTGTGGTGGAGGAAGATTCATTTGAGATTAAAAATGATTCTATAGAAACAGCGCAGAAAATAATAGAAGCTATAAACCAAAAAGTGAAAATTCCTTACAGGATTGGAATAGGTAGAGCTTACAATTTCGAAAATATTTTGAAATCTTATTATGAAGCAGAAATGGCATTAAAAATGGAAAAAAATGAACTGATTGCACATTTTGATGATATTGCAATGCCACAGAATAGATTTAAGCCTTATCCTATTAATAAAGAAAGACTTTTTATTGATAGGCTTATGGCTGGAGACCTTCAAGGATCTTTTACTATATTTAATGAAATTTACGAATGGATGGTTTTGGAATACCAAGAGGATGTAGATAAAATAAAGTCCAAACTTATAGAAATAATCGGTGTTATTAAAAGGAATCTTTCCTATTATGTTGAGGAGGAAAAATTTATCGAAAACCGAGAACTGGAAGAAATTTTAAAAATAAACGACGTTGACAAAATAAAGTTTATATTTATCAACACTCTGAAAAATCTATTCGACAGCATAAAAACTATCAACAAAGAAAAAATGGATACCCTTATGACAAAAATAATTAGATTTATAGAGAACAATTTCAACAAAGATATTACACTGGATGACGTTGCAAAAGAAGTTAATATGAGTTACCACTATTTCAGCAAATTTTTCAAAGATCAAACTGGAAAAAATTTCGTCGATTACTTGACAAATTTGAGAGTAACTAAAGCCAGAGAACTTTTAGAGGATGAGAGTGTAAGCATAAAAGAAGTGTGCTACAAGGTTGGCTACAGCGACCCAAATTATTTTAGCAAGATATTTAAAAAAGCTACAGGGATGACGCCTACAGAGTACAGATTGGCTATTTACAAAAAAGGGGGTGTAGTTGGTGGAGAGTAAAAATGTAATCAAAGTGATAGTAGCAATTGTCCTGATGATTATTTTTGGTGTTTTAGTTTTTTTGACTGTTAAGCATGTAGTAGCATATAGAGAGGTAAAGAGTGTAAACTCTAACTTAGATAAAAAAGGGCACAAAATTAAAATTGGTTTTTCTCTTGGTACCTTAAAAGAAGAAAGATGGATAAAAGATAGAGATATAGTAATGGCAAAATTACGGGAATTAGGGGCAGAGGTTTTGGTACAAAACGCTAATAATGATGACCAAGACCAATTAAAACAGGTGAGATACCTTTTGGACCAAAAAATTGACGTACTTATCATTGTTCCAAATGACCTTGAAAAAGCCTCTTATGCGGTATCATTGGCACAAAAAGAAGGGGTAAAAGTGATATCCTATGACAGGCTTGTTACAAAATCAAATGTAGACCTTTATATATCTTTTAACAACATAAAAGTTGGGAAACTGATGGCGGAATATTTAGTGAAAAGAGTACCGAGAGGGAATTATTTAATAATAAATGGTGCTACGACGGATAACAACACAAAAATGATAAAGGAAGGATATGACAGTGTTCTAAAGCCCAGAATTGAAAGTGGAGATATAAAAATTGTAAAAGAAGACTGGGCACCTAATTGGATGACAGAATACGCTTTTAATTCTACAGATGAACTGCTGCAAAAGGGTGTGAAAATTGATGCCGTAATAGCGGGGGATGATGCTTTAGCGGGAGGAATTATAGAGGCTTTATCAGAGCACAGATTGGCGGGAAAAGTATTGGTTGCAGCTCAAGACGCTGACCTTGCTGCATGTCAAAGGATAGTGGAAGGAACTCAGGCTATGACAGTGTACAAACCAATTGATAAATTGGCAGAAGCTACAGCAAAAATGGCTATGAAACTTGCGAGAGGTGAAAAATTAGACGTTAAAAATACCATATATGACGGGAAATATTACGTTCCTTATTATGTTCTTGAACCAATTGCTGTTGATAAAACTAATATAGATGATACTGTAATAAAAGACGGTTTTCACAATCGCGATGAGGTATACAGAAATGTTGCTAAATGATTATTCAGGCTTTAAGCCTGTATTTTTTTGTCTTAAAAAATTACAGATAAGTAAGTTAAAAAATTTAAGTTGCCAAAAAAGTAAAGGATAACAAAAAAAGTTCCAGAGGCAATTTGAGGGGGGAGGTAGAATTAATTATTAAAATAAAATTTTAGAAAGGAGAGGTAATGTACAATGAGTAACAAGCGCAGACTTATAGTAGTAGTAATAGCATTCCTATTGTTAGTATCTGCTTTTCTTGGTGGTTGTTCTTCTTCCTCAAAACAAACTTCTAATTCCTCAGAGCAAACTTCTGAGAAAAAACAATTGGCCGTTGGTATTGTATTACCGACAAAAGATGAACCCAGATGGATTCAAGATGAGACACGCTTTCAGGATGCATTAAAGAATACCCCTTATTCTGCTGAAATTCTTTTCAGCCAAGGTGACCCTGCTAAAGAAAAAGCTAATGTAGAAACTTTGCTAAGTAAAGGTATAAAAGTACTTATTTTGTGCCCTCACGATGCAAATGCGGCAGCAGCTTCTGCAGAGGCAGCTAAAAAAGCAGGTGTAAAGGTTATATCTTATGACAGGTTAATACTTAACACAGATGCAGTAGATTATTATGTCACTTTTGATAGTGTACAGGTAGGTAAAGAACAAGGTCAATATTTAGTTGATCATGCAACAGGTAAAGGCAATCCTCTATATCTCTATGCTGGTGCTTTATCTGATAACAACTCTTTCTTATTCTTCCAAGGAGCATGGGAAGTTTTACAGCCAAAGATCGCTGATGGTACTTTTGTAATTGCAAATTCTGACAAAGCAGTTGCATTAAAAGATAAAAAAGACTTAACTCGTGATGAAATGGCAAGTATTATAGGACAAATTACTACAAATTGGGATTTTAATACTGCTAAAAACCTTGCTCAGGCAAACCTTGCTAAGGCAACAAAAGATTTAAAGGGTAATGTATTTATACTTGCTCCTAATGACGGTACCGCAAGGTCAATAGCAGATACTTTTAAAGCAGATCCGGACATTAAAAGTTATGTAATTACTGGGCAAGATGCTGAAAAACCATCTATTCAATACATTATTGATGGCAAACAATCTATGACTGTCTTCAAAGATGTTAGGATTCTTGTTAAGGATGCAATAAATGCTGCTTTGACATATTTAGACGGAAAAACACCAGAATCTACAAAAACTTATAATAATGGTGTAAAAGATGTTCCTTCTAAACCATCTCCTGTACAAGTAGTAGATAAGAATAATGTAAAACAAGCCTTAATAGATTCGGGATATTACAAAGAAAGCGATTTTACTTGGCCTAAATAATGTTGGAGGTGTAAAGAATGGGTACCCCGCTTATAGAGCTTGTAAACGTAAGTAAAAGTTTTTCAGGTGTACAAGTATTATTTGGTGTAAATTTTAAAGTTCAACCAGGGGAGATACATTGTTTAGTTGGAGAAAATGGAGCCGGCAAAAGTACTTTAATGAAAATCTTAAGCGGGGTATACCCTTATGGTGAATACGAAGGAGAGATAAGACTTGAGGGATACCCTGTAAGATTTTTTAGCATAAAAGACAGTGAAAAAGCCGGAATTTCCATTATCCATCAAGAACTTTCTTTAGTTCCAGAGATGACAGTATATGAGAATATCTTTTTGGGAAATGAAATTAAAAAGGGAAGTATAGTAGATACTTTTGAGGAAATAGAAAGAGCACGACAACTTTTATTAAAAGTCAAAGGTGAAAATATTAATCCTACTGTAAAGGCTAAGGACCTTAGTGTAAGTATGCAGCAGCTTGTTGAAATAGCAAAAGCACTTTCAAAAAATCCCAAAGTGTTAATTCTGGATGAGCCAACTTCTGCTTTAAGCGAAACTGAAAGTGAAAATCTCCTTATTCTTTTAAAAGGACTTAAAGAACAAGGAGTTACAATTATTCTTATAAGTCATAGATTAAAAGAAGTTTTGAAAGTGGCGGATTCTATAACTGTTTTACGAGATGGGCAAACAGTAGCCTATTTTAATTGCAAAACTGAAGAAGTAGATGAAAAAAAGATAATAAAACATATGGTTGGAAGAGAGATTACAAATCTTTATCCAATGCCTATAGCCGAACCTCTAGATGAACCTATAATGGAAACTAAAAATTGGAATGTAGTTGAACCCAATACAGGCCGCTATTTAGTAAAAGATGCAAACATTGTATTAAAAAAAGGAGAAATAGTAGGGTTATTTGGATTAGTTGGTGCTGGACGTACAGAATTTGGACTTAGCCTCTTTGGGAATCCATATGGCTACATTATTTCTGGAGATATAATATTAAAGGGTAGAAAAGTAAAGTTTAAGACTCCGGAAGATGCAATTAAGCAGGGAGTGCTTTATTTAACGGAGGATCGAAAAGAAAAAGGGCTGATTTTGATAAACAGCATAAAGGAAAATATAAGTTTGGCGAATTTAAAAGCTTTGAAGAAAGGAATTACAGTTGATGAAGCCAAAGAGATAGAAATAGCCCAAGGTTTTCAGAAAAGACTTAATATAAAAGCTCGTAATGTTGAAGTTAATGTTTCTACTTTGAGCGGAGGGACTCAGCAAAAAGTTTTGGTAGCTAAAGGCCTTTTTGCTGAACCAGATGTCATTATTTTGGATGAACCTACAAGAGGTATAGATGTTGGCGCAAAATATGAAATATACACATTAATAAGAGAGTTAGCAAGCGAAGGCAAAGCCATTCTCCTTATATCCTCTGAATTACCGGAAATATTGGGAATGAGTGATAGAATATATATAATGAGCAAAGGTAAAATTACAGGGGAATTGAAATCAGAAGAAGCAAATCAAGAAATCGTAATGGCTTATGCCGTGAGCTAAAGGAGGGTTTAAGATTGAAGGAATTTATTCGCCATTTAAAAGAATTTTTGAAAGATCATGTAAGAGATTATGCTATGTTTATAGCACTTTTTGCAATAATGGCTGTTTTTGCGGCCCTCTCTGGCGGCGATTTTTTGTCACCTGTAAATATTAGTAATCTTGTGGACCAGACGGGATATATAGCTGTTCTTGCAATTGGAGAAACTTTAATTATTGTTATACGACATATTGACCTTTCTGTAGGATTTTTGTCTGGATTTTTAGGAGCAATTGCAGCTATATTGATGCAATTTTATCACTTTTCTGCTTTATCAGCCATTATAATAGTGCTAGGATTAGGAACATTAGCTGGATTACTAAACGGTTCGCTAGTAACCTACTTAAGAATCCCAGCTTTTGTTGCTACTTTAGCAGGTTGGTTAGCTTATCGTGGCGCTCTTTTGTTGGCTACAAAAGGATCTGGAACTATTATAATTACCAATAAAACTTTTAATGCTATAGGCAATGGTTTTATTCCAGACTTACCTTTTATAAGTAATATTTTACCTAATTATCATAAGCTTACATTGTTAGTGGGTATTGTAGCAGCAGTGCTAATTGTTTATTTTTCTCTTAAGAATAGAGACCAACAAATTAAAAGAGGATTTGATGTACTTCCACTAGACATTTTCCTTATCGAATTGCTTTTTATTGATGCTTTATTGTTATATATAACTTTTATTTTAGCAGCTCATCGAGGGATTTCATGGACCCTTGTAATTATGATAATTACCACAGTCATTTATAGTTTTATTACTAATAGAACCGTTTTGGGAAGACATATTTATGCAGTAGGTGGTAATCCTGAAGCGGCTGCTTTAAGTGGTATTAATGTTAAGAAAATTACTCTTATTGTGTTTGCCTCTATGGGTTTTTTGTCAGGCTTGTCAGGAATATTATTTGCATCCCGCTTGCAATCAGCTACAACTACTGCTGGTACTCTTTTTGAACTTTATGCTATTGCTGGAGCTTATATAGGAGGAGTATCTGCAGCAGGCGGAGTTGGAAAAGTAATCAACTCATTGATTGGAGCATTTGTTATGTCAACTTTGACTAATGGAATGAATCTTCTAGGAGTGGATATTTCGCTTCAATATATAATTCTTGGAATAGTTTTGGCTGCCGCTGTCATATTTGATGTAGCAACTCGTAGCAAGGAAAGATAAAAAAGACGGGTAGGTCCGTCTTTTTTATCCCCATTTTTCAATGGTTCACCTCTATTTGCTCCACTTTAAAACAGGATTTCTTGCTGCTAGTACCTCATCAACTCTTCTTACAGGCGTGTTATGAGGAGCTTCTTTTAATAATTGCGGATTTTCTTTTGCTTCCTCTGCTATTTTGATCATTGCTTCAATAAAAGCATCCAGTGTTTCTTTGTTTTCAGTTTCTGTAGGTTCAATCATTATGGCTTCTTCAACAATTAGTGGGAAATATATTGTAGGTGGATGAAAACCGTAATCTATGAGCCTCTTAGCGACATCTAATGTTCTGATATCATTGACTTTTTCTAAAAGACCTGCTAAAACAAATTCATGCATGCATACTTTGTCAACAGCCACTTTATAGTGATTTTTAAGTTTTTCTTTAAGATAATTAGCATTTAAAACGGCCATTTCGCTGGCTCTCTTAAGTCCTTCAGCTCCCATAGTCAGAATATACGAATAAGCTTTTACAAGTACATTGAAATTACCATAAAAGCTTCTTACTTTTCCAATTGAAAGTGGTCTGTCATAGTTTAGGGTGTACATACCGTCCTTAAACTCTATTACGGGCACTGGCAAAAAGTCAGCAAGCTCTTTTTTGACACCTACAGGTCCAGAACCTGGTCCTCCACCACCGTGAGGTGTAGAAAATGTCTTATGAAGATTTAAATGTACCACGTCAAATCCCATGTCACCAGGGCGTGTGATTCCCATTATAGCATTCATATTTGCACCGTCGTAATACAAAAGCCCTCCTGCTTCGTGTACTAGTCTTGCGATTTCTACTATATTTTCTTCAAAAAGTCCTAAAGTACTTGGATTTGTGAGCATAAGTCCTGCTACTTCCTCATTTAAAACGGTTTTTAACGCCTCAAGGTCTATTGCGCCTTCTTTAGTGGACTTAATTTCAATGACGTCAAAACCCGCAACTGTTGCACTGGCAGGGTTTGTACCATGGGCAGAATCTGGAACGATTATTTTTTTACGCTTTTTGTCATTTCTGTGCTCGTGGTATGCTTTAATTATCATAAGGCCTGTCAATTCGCCATGTGCACCTGCAGCAGGCTGTAATGTGAATTTATCCATTCCCGTTATTTCAGAGAGCATATTTTCTAATTCATACATGAGTTTCAAAGCGCCTTGTACAGTTTCTACTGGTTGATAGGGATGTAAAGCTGTAAAACCTGTGAGGGAGGCCATGTCTTCGTTTATTTTAGGGTTATATTTCATTGTGCAGGACCCTAAAGGATAAAAGCCTGTGTCAACGCCATAATTTTTATTTGACAACAAAGTGTAATGCCTTATTATATCTACTTCACTTACTTCAGGAAGCTCTATTTCTTCTTTTCTTATCATCTGTTCCGGGAGTATTTCTTCTAATGTCTTTTCCTCCACATCTAATTTAGGAAGAGTATAGGCTTTTCTTCCTTCCTTTGACAATTCAAATATCAATTTATTGTACTCCTTCATTTATATCACCTCCAGCAGAGCTTTTAATCTATCAATTTCTTCTTTTGTTCTCTTTTCTGTAAAAGCCAGTAACATTGTATTTTTGTATTTATCGTAATCTCTGTGGAGGTTGTATCCGCCTAGTATCCCGTTTTCTAAAAGCTTTTGATTAATTATGTCTATATCTATCTCACTCTTTATTGCAAATTCCATGAAAAATGGTTTAGTAAAAGCCGGTTTATACTTTCCTGATGCAGTAAGTACTGAAAAAGCGTAATGAGCTTTTTGTGTACATTGATAAGCTACTTCTTTTATGCCTTTTTTACCCATGGTTGCAAGATATACTGCAGCAGTCAAGGCATTTAAGGAATGGTTGGAACAAATATTTGATGTAGCTTTTTCTCTTCTTATGTGTTGTTCTCTTGCTTGAAGGGTAAGGACAAAGGCTCTTTTACCGTCTACATCTTTTGTTTGGCCTACTATTCTTCCTGGCATTTTTCGTACAAGCTTTTGTGTAGTAGCTAAAAAGCCGAGATAAGGACCACCAAAGTTTAACCCATTTCCAAGAGACTGACCGTCTCCTACAGCTATGTCTGCACCAATTTCTCCTGGCGATTTGAGTATGCCGAGGGGTATTGGATGTACATAGGTTATCAACATCGCCTTATTTTCATGGGTTATTTTCTCAATTTGCTGTAAATCTTCAATAATTCCAAAGAAATTAGGATACTGTACAATTACTGCCGCGGCATTACTCCCAATTTTATTTTTTAAATTTTCTATGTCAGTTACGCCTTCTGTGTCCTCTATTTCAATTACTTGTATATCTCTAAAGTGCATGTAAGTTTTTAAAACTTTTCGAGTTTCAGGATTTACAGTTTTTGAAACTAATATGGTTTTTCTTTTTGTGTTTTCACATGCCATAATTGCAGCTTCTGCACAGGCAGTTGCACCATCATACATTGAGGCATTTGTGACTTCCATTTCCGTGAGGTTGCAAATCATCGTTTGATACTCAAATATAGCCTGTAAAGTTCCCTGGCTTATTTCTGGCTGATAAGGAGTATATGCTGTGTAAAATTCAGAACGGGAGATTATGTGTTTTACAATGGAAGGGATATAATGATCGTATACTCCTGCACCTAAAAAACTTATCAATTCTTCAAGATTTCTATTTTGTTCAGCATATATTTTAATATGTCTTTTAAGCTCTATTTCTGACATTGGTTTAGCCAAATTTAGGGATCTATTTAAACGTACTTCTTTAGGAATGTTTTCGAATAGTTCTTCTACAGAGCTTTTTCCTATGCTCTTAAGCATTTCTTTTTCGTCATTAGAGGAGATGGGAAGGTAGGGAAACATATTCTCACTCCTCATCCAAGAATTTTTTATACTCTTCAGCTGTCATTAGATTTTCAAGCTGTGATCTATCTTTAAGTTCTACTAATATCATCCAACTACCATAGGGGTCATTGTTTACTAAAGATGGGTCATCAACAATAGCATTGTTTACTTCAAGTACTTTTCCATCTACAGGTGTGTAAACATCGGAAGCAGCTTTTACAGATTCTACAACTCCAAGTACATCCCCAGCATTAAGTTCTGCGCCTACTTCTGGAAGTTCGATGTACACTATGTTTCCTAAAGAATGCTGAGCATAGTCAGTTATTCCTATGTATGCTTTATCACCTTCTACTTTAACCCACTCATGGTCTTTTGAGTAATACAAGCCTTCTAAAACTTCCATAATTATACCTCCTCCTTACTTTTTATAATTTTTTTTGTAAAAGTTTTTGCTTATTATTGAAGCCTTAAGTGGCTTATTTCTTATCACAATTTCAATTTGATTTCCTAATTGGGCATATTTTGAATCAATCAATGCAAGGCCTATATTTTTCTTTAGTGTAGGAGAGAAATACCCTGTTGTTACATAGCCTATTTTCTGATTGTCAGCCCGCACTTCATAACCATGTCTTGGAATTCCATTGTCTATCATTTCAAATCCCACGATTTTCCGTTTAACCCCTTCCTCTTTTTGCTTAAGTAGAGCATCTTTTCCGATAAAATTGCCCTTGTCAAATTTGACGAAGAATTCAAAACCCGCCTCCAAAGGAGTTATTTCTTCTGAAAGTTCATTTCCGTATAGAGGGAGACCTGCTTCAAACCTTAATGTATCTCTTGCTCCCAAACCTGCTGGTTTAAGTCCATATTCTTTTCCAACTTCAATTATTTTTTCCCACAATTCTATTGCGTATTTATTGGGGATGTAAATTTCAAATCCGTCTTCACCTGTGTACCCAGTTCTTGAAATTAAGGAGTTTATACCTGCTATTTTGACATTGTCTTTGAAGTAGAAAAATTTAATTTGAGAAAGGTCAGTGTCTGTAAGTTTTTGAAGTACTTCTTCTGCTTTTGGACCTTGTATTGCAAGCTCTGAAATTTCATCTGAAATGTTATTTATTTCTACTGCATATACTCCTTTGTTGTCCTTCATCCATTTATAATCTTTTTCTATATTAGCCGCATTTACAACAAGTAAGAAGTGTTCATCAGAATATTTGTAGATTAATAAATCATCTACAACGCCGCCATTGTAATTGCACATGAAAGTATAAAGGACTTGGTTTTCTTTTAGCTTTGACAAATCATTTGTTATGAGATTTTGCAAAAAGGCAAAAGCTTCTCTTCCTTTTACAATTATTTCTCCCATATGAGAAACATCAAATAGTCCTGCAGCGTTTCTTACAGCTTCATGTTCAGAGATTATGCTTTCAAATTGAACAGGGAGAGCCCATCCTGCAAAGTCGATGATTTTTCCATTATATTTTTTGTAAAGGTCAAAAAGAGGTGTTTTTTTGAGACTATCCAAACATACCACACCCTTTCACAAAATTTAAAAGAGGAGTTATGATGAGCACAAAAAGACTAGGTGCCATCATAACTCCTCTGTTTTTAACCTGAGAGCTTCTACTTAAAGTATTGCTCCTTCGGTGCTCTTGCGAGCTTTCCAGAGGCCTATCCGATAGCGATACTTTTGCCTGAGAGCTTCTATAAAGGCTTGGCGGGCCTTTATATTTCCCCTTCGGCTATCTTTTTTTAAAGATATCTCTCGCTATCATCATCTAGAACAGTATTCAATTTTTTTAAAATATGCTATATTTTTATTATATTATATTCCATCAAATAGTCAATAATCGTTAACCTAAAACGAGGAGAGGTGGGTATGTTATATATTTACAATAAAAACACAAATCCCTATTTTAATTTAGCTGCCGAAGAATATATTTTAAAAGAATTCCAAGAAGAATGCTTCATGCTGTGGAGGAATGAACCCAGTATTATAATAGGCAAAAACCAGAACACGCTGGCAGAAATAAATTTGGATTATGTAAGACAACATAAAATTCCAGTTGTCAGAAGATTATCAGGAGGGGGAGCGGTTTTTCACGACCTCGGCAATTTGAATTTTACTTTTATAGTCAATGAGGATGTCAGTAGTTTCAGCGATTTTAAAAGATTTACACAGCCAATCATAGACGTGCTTAGAAAACTTTCTATCAATGCTGAGTTTTCTGGGAGAAATGACATAACAATTGACGGTAAAAAAATTTCGGGAAATGCGCAGTATTATTACAAAAATAGAATATTACACCATGGAACACTTTTGTTTTCTTCTAGCATTACGGATTTGTCAGCGGCACTGAAAGTGCGACCTGTAAAATTTGAAGACAAAGGTGTGAAATCTGTGTCTAAAAGAGTTACAAACATAAGTGAGCATCTAAAAGAGCCTATTACAATAGAACAGTTTATAGACCTCATTATGAATCACATTAGAGAACAAACCGGTGGAAGTGAAATGTATGAATTTACGCAAGAAGACATAAAAAAAATAGAGAAATTGGTTAGGGAAAAGTATAGCACGTGGGAATGGAATTTTGGAACATCGCCAGATTACAAATTTAAAAATGAGAAAAAATTTGCTGGTGGTACCGTTGAGGTAAATTTAAATGTAGAAAAGGGAATAATAAAAAATGTAAAAATTTGCGGGGACTTTTTTGGAAAATACGATGTTTCAGAGGTAGAAAACCTTTTGAAAGGAGTAAAGCATTCAGAAGAGGAAATAAAAAAAGTACTTTCAAATATTGATATAAACGATTATTTGGCCAACATAACTGTTGACAATTTAATAGAAGTGATGTTTTGATAAAAAATACCTTTAGATTGTTGAATTTTTAACTAAAAAGTGATAAGATATATATAGAAGAAATTGTTAAATAATTATCGTTTTATTTTATCGAAATTACCCCCTCCCCAATGGGAGGCTTATACAGAAGATACAATTTGTTTGATTGACGAAATAGAAAGAATTGGAGGTATATATAGATGGACATAGAAATAAAAGTACCTGCTTTCTCAGATACGATGAAAAGTGGACGAATTACAAAATGGTACGTGGAAGAAGGACAATACGTAGAAAAAGGGGCTTGTTTGTGTGATATAGCAGTAAATAAAGTAAATTTTGAAGTATACAGTGACTATGAAGGCATTATTTCAAAAATTGTTTGCCATCCTGGGAGTACAGTGGAGCCGGGAGATGTTATTGCAATAGTTACACAGTCTGAAGAAGTAAAGCCTTCTGTCACCCAAAAGGAAATTAAATATGAATACAAAGAATATGATTTAGCTGTCATAGGGGCAGGTCCTGGAGGATATGTTGCTGCTATTAAAGCTGCTAAAAAAGGTGCAAAAGTAGCTTTATTTGAAAAGGATAAATTAGGTGGTACCTGTCTAAATAGAGGATGTATACCAACAAAAGCTTATGCAAGAATTGCCGAAGTGTATGACATTTTAAAACGAGCTGGAGAATTTGGATTTGATGTAAAAGTAAACTCTTTTGATTATACTCAAGTTGTAAAGAGAAAAGATGGTATTGTAGGAGAGCTTGTTGAAGGCATAAATGCTTTACTTAAAGCCAATGGAGTGGACTTGTTTTACGCTGAAGCAAAAGTTGACAAAGAAAAGAATGTACTATTTGGAGAAAACAAAATTAAAGCGAAAAATATTATCATTGCAACTGGGTCATCACCTGCTGAACTTCCTATCGAAGGCATTAACTCCAAAAATGTCATGAATAGTGATACTATTCTTGAAATGACCTCTTTGCCACAAAGTTTATGCATTATAGGTGGCGGGGTAATAGGCATGGAATTTGCTTTTATAATGAATCAATTTGGAATAAAAGTTTCTGTTGTTGAAATGATGCCTGACATTCTTCCCACCCTTGATAAAGAAGTAAGTTCTTTTATTAGGGCAATAGCTCAAAAAAGAGGAATCAGGATATATACTTCTTCAACAGTTGAGAGAATAGATGAAGAAGAAAACGGAGGAAGTATAGTAACAGTTAAAAATGGTGAAAATATAAAGCGCATATACGCAGATAAAGTGTTTGTGTCTATAGGGAGGAAGTTAAATACAGATATTGGCCCAATTACGGAACTATTAGAATTTGAAGGAAGAGCTATTAAAGTTGATAAGCACATGAGAACAAATGTAGAAGGGGTTTATGCTATAGGTGATGTCACAGGCAAAATGATGTTGGCACATGTTGCATCAGCACAAGGAGAAGTAGCAGTAGATAATATTTTTGGTGAATCAAGTACATTAGATTATATGAAGATACCTGCAGCAGTATTTACAGAGCCAGAGATTGGGTATTTTGGCTATACTGAAGAAGAGGCGAGAAACAAATTTCAAGATGTAAAAGTAGGAAGATTTAATTTTGAGCACAACGGAAGGGCTAAGACATATGGAGAGACAGAAGGTTTTGCAAAAGTGATTTCAAATGAAAAGGGAGAAGTAGTTGGCGCCTGGGTGGTAGGTAGTGGAGCTTCTGAACTTATTCACATACTTTCAACAGCCTGCCAAGAAGGTGTGGATGCGGAAGCTTTGAAGAAAGTGGTTTATGCCCATCCTACCAGGAGCGAAACGATTATGGAAGCTGTTAAGGACATTTTTGGGGAGTCTATACACAAAGTGTAATTTTAACGCCATTTATCTATATGCTTTCAGAGCTCTTATAGAGCTTCCGAAATAAATAAAATTTAAAAAATAAAAGGAGGAGTTTGAAATGGCAATTGAAACCTTCAAAGCGGTTTCAAGAAAGTTACCAGAGGGGTTAGCAGTTGAAAGCGAGGTAAGAGGCTTTAAAATAATCTTAGATGAGCCTAAAGAGCTAGGCGGTACAAACAAAGGAATGAATCCTGTAGAGGCTTTGCTTTGCGCTTTAGGTTCTTGCCAGACAATTGTGGCATCAGTTTTTGCAAAGGCAAAGGGTATAGATTTACAAGATTTTTGGGTAGAATTAGAAGGAGACCTTGATACAGACGGATTTATGGGAAAAGCTGGTGTAAGACCAGGATTCCAAGAGATAAGATTTAAAATGCACATAAAAACAGATGCTCCAAAAGAAAAAGTAGAGGAATTTGCAAAGTTTATAGAAAAGACTTGCCCAGTAGGAGATTCACTAGCAAATCCAGTAAAATTAGTTTTGTCAGATGTGATTGTTGAATAATAATCAAAAACACTCCACCTTTTTGCGGTGGAGTGTTTTTGACATTTAATTAATTTTGCTATTTTTTCTTTTGAGAGTTCAGTGATTTCTAAAGCATTTTTAATTCAACAATTTTTTTATTTCCTCTTTCGATAACTCTGTAATTTCCGCTATTTCGTCAATATCCATGCCTTTCTCTAATAATTTTTTTGCTACAGCTATTTTTCCTTCTTTTTTGCCTTTTTCTATACCTTTTTCTATACCCTTTTCTATACCTTTTTCAATTATCATTTTATATGTTTCTGACTCCTCTAGTCTAAACATCTTTTCCACCTCCCTAAATACTCTCTCAATAACTTCCTTCTTATATACTATGCCAGCCAATATTTCTGCTTTAAAAGCTATGTTCCTCTTTTTATCTATATCTACTTGTATGTTTTTTATTGCTTTCACGCATTTTTCCAGATATTTTTCTCCTTCTTCTTCACGTCTTTTTTTATCTATCAACGGAAGCAGCGAATACAAATCATAATAATTAGTTTGTGTTATCTCCGAAAATTTTATATTCCCGATATCAATTATTTTATATCTGTAATTTAGCAAATTTTCTTTGCTAAAATTAAAATTAATGCTATCAACCATCTTGAGCTCATGTCTACCCAGATAGATTACCACCTGATAAGGCATTAGATTATACTTTTCTATTACTTCAATTGCGTATCTTAACATTCTATATGGCATTTTATTGTCATTGCTTGATTGAAATTCTATGTGTACAGCAATATCTCCTGTGTCTGTGGTGCATTTGAATATCATATCACTTTCTCTTTTTTCAATTTTTGCGAACTCTATATTAAGTTCATCTATTTTGACGGACGTAAGTCCCAAAAAATAACTCATTATATCATCTGCCATGTCAGAAAAGATATTTTTCATAGCAATGTCATATTTTTGTGACATTTGATTTCTTCCTTTCATTTCTCATCCTCACTGTCTTATAAACATTATACCATAAAAAATTAAAAGATACGCATATTTTGAATTTTTATTTAAAATCTTACAAGTGAATAAATAGAGGATTTTTAAGATTTCTGTAGAACTATAATTAATAAAACTATTATTTTAGGAGGATTAGAGATGAACTTTGAAGACAGAGTGGCAAAAAGAGCAAAGTCCATAGAAATATCTACCATAAGATATTTCTTTAACATGGCTAGAGAGGTACCGGGAGCAATATCCCTTGCTATCGGAGAGCCAGATTTTGTAACGCCTCAGCACATAAGGGAAGCAGCGAAAAAAGCCCTCGATGAAGGTAAAACAGGATATACTGTAAATCCAGGGCTTATTGAACTAAGGCAGGAAATTTCAAATTATCTCAAAAGAAGGTATAACCTTTCTTACAATTCGGAAACTGAAATTTTAGTCACAATTGGTGCTACAGAAGCAATATACGTCGCTTTAAATACTTTGGTAGAGGAAGGAGACGAAGTATTAATTCCAGAGCCTTCATTTGTGGCATACCATCCTTGTACAATACTCGCAGGCGCCAAATCTGTTTTTGTGCCAACATATGAAGAAGATGACTTTGTACTAAGGGCAGATGTTTTAGAAAAATACATTACAGACAAATCAAAAGTATTAATTTTACCATATCCTAACAATCCAACTGGGGCAGTAATGCCAAAAGAGGCGATGGAAAAGATAGCTGAAGTAGTTAAAAAACATGACCTTATTGTGGTTACTGATGAAATTTATTCTGAGCTAATATATAGTGGTTTTGAACACGTAAGCTTTGCTTCTTTAAAAGACATGTGGGAAAGAACAGTTACTATAAATGGTTTCTCGAAGTCATATGCGATGACAGGATGGCGTCTGGGATATATAGCTGCACCGGAATATTTTGTAAAACACATGACAAAAGTTCACCAATATAGTGTAACAGCGGCGGCTACAATGTGCCAGTATGCTGGAATTGAGGCTATAAAAAATGGGGATGAAGATATTTTAAAGATGAGGGAAGAATACGACAGAAGAAGAAAGTATTTACTTCAAAGTGTGAGAGAAATGGGGCTTGATTGTTTTGAACCAAAAGGTGCTTTTTATATATTCCCATCAATAAAAAAGACAGGTCTTACCTCAGAAGAATTCGCTAAGAGACTCCTTTTTGAGGCAAAAGTTGCAGTTGTGCCAGGAAACGCCTTTGGAGAAAATGGGGAAGGATATGTTCGAATGGCTTATGCAACCTCTATGGAAAACCTAGAGGAAGCAGTAAAAAGAATGAAAGAGTTTATGTCCAAGTTTTAAAAAATAAAATGCGGAAGGTGAATAGCATACCTTCTGCATTTTTATTATTATTTTTTTATTTAGTTTACTTTTGCCACATTTAAATTGCAAAATGTTAAGCTTTTCATTATCGTAGAAATAAAGTATAATTTGAAATAAAAGAGGTGATAATTATCACACTCAATGAAAGATGTACTCAAATTCTTGTTAAACTTATCAATTCTAATGCGCCTATTAAAATTTCTGACCTTGCAAAAATATTCAATGTAAGCAGTAGAACTATAAGATATGACCTTGATACAATCGATGAGTTTTTAAAGTACAATAATTTGCCACAATTGATGCGAAAACCGAATGTAGGTGTGAAATTTTCTGAACTATTGGAACACAGAAATAAAGTTTTATCTCTTCTTGATAATCTTAATATTTATTATTACAACTTATCTCAAAAAGAAAGAGTAAATATCATATTAAGTGAACTTATACAGCAAAAAGACTACATCACTATCAATAGCATTGCAGATAAATTGATGGTGTCAAGAAGTACCATTATAAAAGATTTAAAAGATGTAAGAGAGTGGCTTACACGTCATGGACTTCAGTTAAAGTCTGTACCGAAATATGGAATCAAAGTTGTGGGGGATGAAAAACAATTAAGACGAGCCGCGATAGAACTTCTAACGGAGGTAATTGACGTTAATAAGGCGCTGGATATTGTAAAATCTCCGATTTATACTCGTTCTAGTGTAGGAATTGATAAACAAATTACCAAGCTGTTTGAAGATATAGACATACCTTATATCGAAGAATGTATACAAATAGCAGAAAGAGAACTGGAAACGGTTTTTTCTGATGCTGCATTTTCTGGCCTTGTAATACACATAGCAATAGCAATTAAAAGGATACAACTTGGGAAAGACATAATTATGCCAAAAGAAGAATTAAAAGCTTTAGAAATTACAAAAGAGTTTGCTGTAGCATCAAATATTGCAAAAATGTTGGAGGACCATTTTAAGGTTTCTATTCCACATGATGAAATTGGATATATTACAGTCCATCTTCTAGGAAGCAATGTTACAAAAACGCGACCTTACGCTAATGAAAATTGGGTTGAGTATCAGCTATTAACAGAAAAAATTATTAGGAATGTTAGCAGCAAAATAAATCAAGATTTGTCAGGAGATAGGCAGCTTTTTGAAGGGCTTTTAGACCATTTAAGACCGACAGTATACCGGTTAAGACACGGCCTTAAATTAAAAAATCCTATTTTGGATGAAATTAAGGCAAATTATAGAAAATTGTTTGAGATAGTAAAAGAAAGTCTAAAACCTTTAGAAGATTATACAGGCAAAGAATTAAATGACGAAGAAATAGGTTATTTTACAATACATTTTGGCGCTGCGATTGAAAAGCTAAACATTGCTAAAGCACCAAAGCTTAATATACTCGTCGTATGTGGTACAGGAATAGGTACGGCGAAACTTCTTTCTTCGAGATTACAATCAGTTTTTGATGTAAATATAGTAGATACTGTTGCATACCATCAGGTAAAAGAAATATTGAAAGAAAAAGATATAGATTTAATAGTATCTACTGTCCCGATTCCTTATGAAGGTATTAAAGCTATTGAAGTAAATCCCCTTCTTACAGAAAAAGACATAGAATTATTAAAAAGTCTTATTATTAAACCTAAGGTGCAACATACAGTTATTGACGATTTGATAAAAATAATAGAAAAGCATTGTGTCATAAACAATCGTGAAAAATTGATGGAAGATTTATCAAAATTTTTAAATAAAGCATCATATGAAAATGCGAGAGGAGTTGTACAACCAGTGTTAAAAGACCTTTTGACGAAGGAGACTATAAAACTAAATGTTGAAGCAAAAGATTGGGAAGAAGCAGTGAGGATAGGAGGTGAGTTATTAGAGAAAAGCGGAGCAATTGAGCCAAGATATATTGATGCAATGATAAACACTGTAAAAGAGATAGGCCCTTATATTGTCATTGCACCAGGAATAGCAATGCCTCACGCAAGACCAGAAGCAGGTGCAAAAAAAATAGGCATGAGCTTAATTACACTAAAAAATCCTGTTAACTTTGGCAATAAAGAAAACGATCCAGTAAAAATTGTAGTATGTTTATGTGCCATAGACCATTCTTCACACCTTAAAGCATTGTCTGAATTGGTGGAGCTTTTGGGGGATGAAAGGTTTATTTCTACTTTATTAAATTCAAGTTCTCAAGATGAAATATTTAATTATATAAGATCTAACAAAGAAGGAGGAGAAGAACTTGATTGATGTAAAAGAAGCTATTTGTAAGACCTGGTGCAGGCGCTAAGAAATAGGCATGAGTCTGATTGCATTAAAGAGATGCTAAATGATGGCAGCGCCAAGTTTATTGGCAAATTTATCTCTGTTAAAATTGTGCTCCATCGTCCCTAAATGCCTATATGTTATTCCTGCTGGTGGATCGGCTAGTTTTATATCTTTCTCTTAAGTGATTGAGTAATCAAATTGGGCATGAGTTTGATAAAATTGTCAATTATATGGATTTTGGAAACAAAGATAATGTTCCTGTAAGTGTTGTAATTAGCTTAGGTGCTATTGATAATTATTTACATAGTAAAGCTTTATCAACACTTGTGAATTTGTTTAATGACAAAGAAAAAGTTGAAATTTTAAGAAATGCTAACCCTGCAGAGGATATATTACCTTTATTAAAAGATAAAAACGAGGATTAAACCGGGAGGAGCGATTGTGGAGATGAAACCTATTAAAAGAATTGCTGTCATAGTTAGTGGAGGAGATGCGCCAGGTATTAATTCTGTATTATTCGGTATGATCAGCAAAAATAACGATATTGAAATATATGGCTTCAATGGGGGATATGATGGGATATTAAATTCAGAACCAATTTATTTTAAAGATATTAATTTAAGGCAGGCTAATGTAAGTGGTAATTCTATTTTACAAACTTCAAGAAGTGCTGCACCAAGAACTAAAGAAGGCAGGGCAAAAATAATTAAACGTCTTAAATCACTTGGTATAGATACACTTATAGTATGTGGCGGAGATGGTTCTCTTAAAGCAGCTGAATTATTAACTGAGGAAGGCATGCCATGTTTAGGTATTCCATTAACTATTGATAATGATATATATGGAACAGAATTTACTATTGGTTATAATACAGCAGTTAAGAGAGTCGTAGATGTATTATATAATTTGCATCAGACAGCTCATAATATGCCCGGAAGAATTTTTATGGTAGAGGTTTTTGGGGGGAAGTCAGGACACATTGCACTAGCTGGTGCACTAGCGGGTGGGGCAGACATTGTTATAATTCCTGAAATGACTAGACGGCCTGAAGATATTGCAAGTAGGATCAAGGAAATACTAAAAAGTAAAAATGATTATGTAATAATAGTTTGTTCAGAGTCTGTGTATGATACCAGAGATTATATTCCTGGTGATCAAGGAATATCCATGGAAATAGGCAAAAAAATAGAAGAACTAATAGGCATGAGGGTAAGACATTCAGTGTTAGGATATTTTCAACGAGGAGGAGATCCTGATCCAGCTGATTCATTGTTAGCATTACAAATGGGCAGTTTTGCAATAGAAAGTATTAAGAATGGAAAATCAGGATATATGGTTGGATGGAATCATCATAGGTGCGTTTTGGTTCCGCTATCTAAGGTAGTATCAAATAGAAAAGAACTTGATAATAATTTGCTAAAGATAGCTTTAGAAAAAGAAATGATAATTGGAAATGAAATTATGTAATTTGAACTATTTATTTCTAAATTGCACTTATTTATCACAATGAAATAATGTAGAAGCAAATTATCACATTATAATATTTCAACAATATTATTTAAGAGATAGAGAGGTGGAGAAGTGGATTTGATTAATTTTAATTAAACTAAAAATAAAGATAAAGAGCTAAATAGAATATAATGCCCCCATCTGTCAAGACAATTTTTTTAAAAATCTAAGTTAGATTTTTTGCCTCCTTTCTTTAGATAATTTTATATAAAATGTAAGTTAGATACATAAACTGAAGTTATTTGAGTGTATAGCCTTATTACATAGATGCATACCATGTTAAACAGCTATGTCAAGCATAAACATACCATAGTAACCACTGATGTACCAAGGCACGGAATGAGAAGTTCATCACAGAGAACATGTGATAAATGCTACAGATTTAGCCAGCTTGCACAAGAATCCTAGATTTGCCGTAGTAATATTCAGCAGGCGTCATATTCCCTAACGACTGGTGTGGTCTCTTGTTGTTGTAGTATTCAATATACTCTTGTGTTATTTTTCTTAACTGATGCCCGGTTTCGCAGTCTTCTAGGTAAAGCTTCTCCCACTTGTAGCTCCTGAAAAATCGTTCTATACGATGATTGTCCAATGCCCTACCTTTACTATCCATAGATATTTTTATGCTATTTTCTTTCAGCAAGGTTATATAGTCTTCACAAGTAAACTGTGAACCTTGGTCACTGTTTATGATTTCTGGTGCTCCATGCCGCTTTATGGCTTTTTTGAGTGTATCAATGACGAATGTATGTTCAAGTGTATTAGACAGCCCATATCCTACAATATACCTGGAATACCAGTCTATAATGGCTACTAAGTACATAAAGCCTCGTTTCATCCGGCAATATGTTATATCTATTGACCATACTTGATTAGGATGATCAATGTTTAGTGTTAATGATAAAATAAAAATGTACTGAAAGTGGAATATAAGGATGTACAAAATTGTACATTGATATGATATCCTTTCTCATAGTGAGGAGGGATATCAAATGCAGAACTTAACAGCACATTTAAACATGATAAGGGCGATGAAAATGAAACCTAACTTTTCAGAACTTGCAAGAATATATGGGATAGACAGAAGAACAGTAAAAAAGTATTATGAGGGTTATGAAGGAAAACCTAAGAATAGAAATAAACCAAGTAAATTGGACAAATACTATGATGAGATAAAATCAAAGCTTGCTATCAAAGGAGTTACAGTCAAGGGTGTTTATGAGTATTTAAAATCAAAAGATGAGACAATAGGAACATACTCAAATTTCAATAAGTATGTTAAGAAAAAAGGATTAAAGCCAGAGAAGAAAGTAAAAGGTCACCCAAGATTTGAGACAGATCCAGGTGAGCAAGCGCAAGTTGATTGGAAAGAGAATATAAAGCTTGTCTCAAGAAATGGAGAGGAGTTTGTTATTAATGTTCTTGATTTTAAATTAGGTTATTCAAGATATTGCTGCTTTGAGATAAACAGGACAAAAACTCAAGAAGAATTAATAGAAAGTCTAATAAGAATATTCAAAGATATAGGCGGAGTACCTAAAGAGATTTTATTTGACAATGCAGCAGCAGTTGTTGATATAACAGGTGAGAAAATTAAAGTAAATTCAAGATTTAAAAGTTTTGCAAAAGACTTTGGGTTTGAAGTGAAACTGTGCAAACCAAGACATTCGTACACAAAAGGAAAAGTTGAAGCAGCAAACAAGTTTATATATTGGATACTGCCATATCAGGGTGAATTTGAAACAGAAGAGGACTTAGTAAGGATAATAAAAGAGATAAACGCAAAGGTCAATATGCAGCCAAATCAAACAACTCAAGTCCCACCTGCTCTTCTGTTTCAAAAAGAAAAAGAGTATTTACAACCCTTGCCAGACAAAAGGTTAATAGAGAGTTACCTAAATTCCTACAAGTCAGTTAAAGTCCAAAAGGACTCTCTGATTTACTACAAGGGAAGTAAATACTCTGTTCCACCCGAATACATAGGAAAGACAGTCCAAGTAAAGGAGGTGGAAAACAAAATTTATATTTATTATAACACAAACCTGTTAAGGATACATGTTATTGATGAAAAAAGTATCAATTATCACGATGAAGATTACAAACAGCTAATGCTAATGAGAGTTGGTCAAAAAGAAGAGCTTAACAAGATATGTGAGGAGAACCTAAAGAAATTTGATAATCTGTTGAAAAACTAAAGAAAGGAGAAAATCTAAAAATGAGCAACTATGTGAAACTACTTAACAACTTAGAAGAGTTAGGTCTTCACAACATAAAGAATAACCTTGACAAATACTTAGATTTAGTGGCAAGCGGAGAAAAGAGTATGACAGATGCATTATATGAACTTAGTAATTTAGAGATAAAAGCCAAAGAAGAAAGGGCGATATTAGGATGTGTGAGGGTGGCAAATTTCCCATTTATAAAAGGTATAGAAGATTTTGATTTTTCATTTCAGCCAAGTATAAACAAGCAACAGATAATGGACTTAATGAGTTTGAGATTTTTAGAGGGTAATGAAAATATACTATTTGTCGGAACACCAGGGGTAGGGAAAACGCATCTAGCCACAGCAATAGGTATAGAGTGTGCAAAACGAAGGTATTCAACATATTTTATACATTTTCAAGAGTTAATAGCTCAGCTAAAAAAAGCACTGTTAGAGAACAGATTAGAGTACAGACTTAAGCATTTTTCGAAATACAAAGTTTTAATAATAGATGAGATAGGTTATTTGCCTATAGACAATGATGGAGCGAATTTATTTTTCCAGCTGATATCAAGCAGATATGAGAAGAGCAGCACAATAATAACAACTAATGTTGTATTTTCAGAGTGGGGAGAGATATTTGGTGGAGCGACGATAGCAAATGCAATTTTGGATAGGCTACTCCATCATTCTTACGTGATTTTCATAAAAGGTCCTTCATACAGATTGCAGTCAAAAACAGTATATTTTAGCAACACAAACCAGCAAAACTAAGTTTATTTTTTGTACATTTTTATTTTCGATTTTTTGTTCATTTTGATATTGACATTTACAGTTTAGTCCTTTTAATAAGTATGGATATAAGTATTTGTTATGCAATCTCTTACTAAGATTTGGTCCAGGGCAAAATCCGTGTATGCCCATCTCCCGCATGTAACGGCGAGTCCTTTTACGGTTAATAAGAATTCCATAATCCCTCCTTAGTATAGTTGTCATTCTGCGATATCCATATTCAGGATGGGCTGTATAGACCTCATCAATGATACGCTTAATCATGTATTCTTCATCGC
Organism: Thermoanaerobacter sp. CM-CNRG TB177; assembly: GCF_018588165.1. NCBI lineage: Bacteria > Bacillati > Bacillota > Clostridia > Thermoanaerobacterales > Thermoanaerobacteraceae > Thermoanaerobacter > Thermoanaerobacter sp. CM-CNRG TB177. The sequence continues at coordinate 9,512 of NZ_JAFCAC010000086.1, read as the reverse complement.
TTGTTGGCACAGGCTTGTAATAAAGACTTGTGCGATTAATACTTAAGAGCTCAGCCTGTCTGCTAATACTAAGCTTTTTATCACCCCTATCAATCATTTTCATGCGTTCCTCACGAGATTTAGAATTGACCAGATTTTTTTTTAAGCCAGGCATTCTCATAAGAGAGCTGCCCTATTTGTTTCAACAATTCCTCCTTCTCCTTTTCATATGATTTTTTGACCTTTTCTAAATCATCGGTTTCTTTGCTAAATACCTTTGCTGCATTATTGAGAAATTCTGCTTTCCAGCGGCTAATCATATTCGGATGTATTTCATATTCAGCAGCGATTTCATTAAGCGTTTTTTCTTCTCGCAATACCTCTAATACAATTTTTGCTTTTTGTTCTGGTGTAAAATTTCTTCTCTTATTCATAACTATATTCTAACTTATTTTTGCCTTTTTGTCTGTCTAGTTTTCTGGTATCATTATAGAATGTTAGTGGACTTAACAATGAAAAATAATATGCTTGTTTAAGATTAAGGAGGTGAGAAGATGTTAAAAATATTAGTGGTTTGTGGTGCAGGATTAGGAAGTAGCTTTGTTTGCCAAATGAGTGTCGAATCTGTGTTAAAGGAGCTTAATGTTACTGCGATATTAGATCATGCTGATATTACTTCAGTTGCCGGTTCAGGGGCAGATATCATTATTTGTGCAAAAAACTTTGAACAACAAGTGAGAAGATATGATACTAGCGCTACCATTATATCTTTAAATGGGTTAGTTGATAAAAAGGAAATAAAAGAAAAGTTAGTTCCAGTTTTAAAAGAAAAATGTGAATTATAATTTTAAGGGGGAAAAGCTATGGCAATAGTAAATTTCATAATTAAAAATATTTTAACACAAGCACCTATTACAATTGCATTAATATCATTAATTGGGTTAATTCTCCAAAGAAAACAAGTAGGAGAAGTTATATCAGGAACATTTAAAACATTGTTAGGCTTTCTAGTATTATCTGCTGGGTCCGGGATAATAGTAGAATCACTAACCTATTTTGGTAAAATATTTACAAAAGGATTTAGGATGCAAGGTATAGTTCCTTCTATCGAAGCAATTAATGGACAAGCAATGAATAATTTACATCTTGGAAATGAGATTGCTCTAACGTTCTTAGCAATATTCGCTGTTAATATAATCATTGCAAGGCTTACTAAATGGAAATATATATTCTTAACTGGGCAAGCTATACTGTGGATGGCTACGATGACTACTGTATTTGGAAGATTTGCTGGATTAAGCGGAGTGCCATTAGTAATTGTTGGTGGAATAGTTGGAGGAATTTTTGCAGTAGCAATGCCAGCCATTGCTCAACCTATAGTTCGTAAAATAACGGGCAGTGATGATATTGCATTAGGACATTTTTGTACAATTGGATATATGTTTACGGCCGGAGTGTCCAAATTAGTCGGAGATAAAACTAAGTCAACTGAAGATATCAAATTACCAAAAGGATTTGAATTCTTACAAGATACATACCTTTCTGTTGGACTTGTTATGATACCTCTTTACACTATAGCAGCTTTATTTGCAGGAGCTAAATTTGGTTCTCAACTTTCAGGAAATGTCAACTATGTTGTATATGCATTTTTACAAGCAGTTCAATTTATTGTAGGAGTTTATGTGTTATTAGCAGGTGTTAGACTTTTGTTAGCTGAAATTGTTCCAGCATTTAGAGGAATTGCATTAAAAGTTGTACCAGATGCTAAGCCTGCACTCGATTGCCCAGTTTTATTCCCATATGCACCAAATGCTGTAACAATTGGTTTTGTAGGAACAACAATAGGCAGCGTTATCGCAATGTTCGTTTTGCCTATGTTTGGGTTAGCCATGATATTACCAGGAATGCTAACAAACTTTTTCGCTGGTGGTACAGCAGGTGTTTTTGCTAATGCAGTTGGAGGTAGAAGAGGGGCTATAATTGCTACTATAGCTCATGGATTCTTTATAACATTGTTGCCAGCATTATTAGTGATAAGCTTTAATAAAATGGGCTTTATTAATACAACGGCAACTGATGTAGATACTGTAGCAGCAGCGTTACTATATGCATGGATTATCACTCCAATACTTAAAGCATTTTAGTATATGGAAGCATTCCTGTAATAAATTAAAATAGCCTTTGCAAATAAGACCCTCCTGGTAAAAAAGTAAGTGAAAAGGAAAAACAATAACCAGGAGGGTGATACACATGAACAAAGTACAAAAACTACTTTTTAGTCCACAGTTCTGATATAATTTTTATCGGGTTTGATATAGCTAGAAAGAACCATTATGCAAGAATCATAAATCACATAGGGCTTGAAGTAGTAAAACCCTCCACATTTAATAATAGCATAGATGGCTATACTCGTCTAGTATCTGAAATACTCGAGGCCAAAGAAAAATCAAAAGCAACAAAGGCATTAAATAAAGAAACTAAACAGTGTCAAAAATAAACTTGTTGCCGTATTAGACGAATACTTTCCTGAGTTTAAAGAAGTATTCAAGAATTTGTAGGGAAAAGCAGCCTTATGAATATTGAGGAACTGTCCATTTCTCAGCATAATCCTTAATAATTACAGCAAAGAAGAAATAGCAAAACAGCTAAAGAAAGTCACTAATAACAGAGCAGGTAGGAAAAGAGCAGAAAAACTCATTGAAACAGCTAAAAGGTCAATAAGTATAGAAGGCAACTTTAGAAGTAGAGTTGCCTAAAGGAGGTGTTGTATTGTTTTAAAAAGGCTTCATTTGAAAAAGGTAAAAAAGCCAAATTCGGTGAAAAAATGAGATTTTTAAAGCTTGATTGAGCTAATTACAAAATATTAAGAGGGGATATTAATGTTTTTTAAGAAAAATAAGATGAAAGAAACTTCTTCAACGTTAAAACGAGAAAATACTGGTAAATTAGATAAAAATGAATTAATAGAAGAAGCCAAAAATTTAACCAACACTATTGATTCAGTTTCAGGTGAGGAGAGGAGTAAAGTATTAAACAGAATTGGAAGTTTATATTTTGAAGCAGATAAAATAGATGATGCTATAAAATACTATGAAATTAGCATTAGTGAAAGTAAGTCTCTTGGTAAAGCATATACAGAATTACTAAAGCTATATAATATCAAACGAAAAGAAGCCATAAACAAAAAAGATGACGAGAGCTTGAAACATTACATGGACAAAATTGACAGTTTACTGCAACTATCAAAGGATGTAATTCGAGGAAGGAGTTAAGATTAAAAATGTATGTATAGAATTTAGTTCAATGCAGGTATATTCTGTAGAAGGAGAAATAGGGACAATAGGTGGCGCATAGGATTTTACCGGTATCAGGTGACAGTATGAGGTATACGAAACCAGAAGATGCATATTACTTTGTATGTAATATACTGGTGTTGCACTAGTGGTGGCTATACATACAACTCATGGTCAATATAAATCTAAAGCAAAAATCAGTTGGTTAATTGTAAAATTAAATGCGACACCAAAAAATAGTTGAGCCATAGCATGAAACCCGATATGGATGTTGGTTGGTAAAAAAACTAACACATATGGAGGGTTTCAGCTATGGTTCTTACTCAAGAGTATACCACATCTCCTCGTACTTTTAAACACCTTACACCTTATGAAAGAGGTAAAATTTGCGTCCTTTTAAAAGAAGGATTCTCTCCATCTCAAATCGCTAAAAAACTTGGCCGTCATCGCAGCACCATTTACCGCGAAATAAAACGTGGCACCACAACTCAACGCCGTACAGATCTAACTACATATGAAGCATACTTCCCTGAAACTGGCCAGGCGGTATATGAGAAGAATTGCTCTTTCTGTGGCCGAAAAAGTAAGATCCTCCAAGTTGAATCCTTCCTCCGATATGCTGAGCAAAAGATACTTCAAGACAAATGGTTCCCTGATGAGTTGTAGGAGCTGCTCGGCGAGAAAAGCTCTTTGACCATTCGTCCATGGTTTGCACCAAAACCCTATACAGCTATATCGACCGCTGCTTACTTAAAGTCCGTAATATAGACCTTTTCATAAAGACCAGACGTAAACCGAAGAAGAATTCTTTGAGAAAACACAAGCGCCTTTTAGGCAAGAGTATTAGCGAGCGGCCTGATAGCATTGAAAAGCGTGAGGAGTTCGGTCATTGGGAAATCGACACGGTTCTCGGAAGACGCTCTAATGACCATGTTCTGCTGACTCTAACGGAAAGAAAAACTCGCTACCACCTGCTCCTCCCATTGGCAAGCAAAACTGCTGAGGCGGTGGATGAGGCATTAAAGCGGCTAAAAAGCCAGTATGGTCTTATGTTTTCTCGGGTGTTTAAGAGCATCACTGCGGATAACGGTAGTGAGTTTGCCAATTTAAATGTCCATGGAATTGATATTTACTATGCTCACCCTTACTCTGCCTGGGAACGAGCCACTAACGAGCGGCACAATGGTCTAGTTAGGCGGTTGATTCCTAAGGGAACAGCTATCAGTGAATTGTCACTTTCACAAATTGAGCGGGCGCAGAATTGGTGTAATACCTTGCCCAGAAAAATCCTTGGTTACCGCCAGCCAGCAGAGCTCTTTTTCAGGGAAATAGAACGGCTAACTTCTGAGTTTCAAAATTCATGATTTCGAAATCCAACATCATTCGGGTTTCCAAAAAATGTGTCGCATTTAATATTGCAATTTAAGGAGTTAAATAAAGCATATATTGAAGATCAATACTACTTTCATAGTGCAACCCAATCGCATCATTAAGCAGCTTATTAACTCCTGAAAATAATAGAATAAAAAATATCATAAGAGAAAAGATTGCATCGTACCAATTGTAGTAATGAATAAGATTTTTTATTAGTAAATAAATGCTACCTCAAAACAATTTGAGGTAGCATCTTCTAGCGTCCCCAGTATGGTCGTTCACTCGTCGGTGAAAGTCTGATACGGCGGTTGGTAGCGCTAACCGTGAAAGACAAATGATAATATTTTACTTAATTGCAAATACTGATGAAGTTCGAACAGAAGAAAAATTAGGTTTTTGGTGTTTATTTTAGAATTATAAGAAATAACATTAATTAAACAGAAAGAGTGTTAATAAACAACTGTGCAGAAATCATATCATTAATTAATAAGATCCCACTTATTTAAAAATTTAAAAGTAATAAAATTGAGAAAACTGTGTAACAGTGGGATGAAAGTTTGAAATTAATGTTTAAATCTAGCGAAGCTCATGCCCAATTTGTGAAAATATATAATTTGCTAATGTTAACAACATATAAAAGAGGGAAATGAACAATTTGCTAATGAATACATGATTAAAATTAATGAACCAATGTCTTTTACTAACGATGCAATTAGAGACAGAAAAAATATGGAGGTGGTTTTAGTATGTATGTAACGCTAAAAGAAATTTTGAAAAATACTAGAAGAGATAAATTTGCAGTAGGTGCATTTAATATTCATTGCCTTGAAATGGTTCCTTCGATGATAGAAGCTGCTAAAGCTAAAAATTCACCTATTATATTACAAGTTTCGCCAACCACATGTAAATATATAGGGGCTTCATTGTTAAGCGCTGTAGTAAAAGAATTAGCTAAGGAAACTGATATTAATGTTACTTTACATTTGGATCATGCAAAAGATTTTAACACGATTAAAGAAGCTGTTGATAATGGATTTTCTTCAGTAATGATTGATGCCTCAGCACTTCCACTAGAGGAAAATATAAAAAAAACAAAAGAAGTAGTAAAATATGCAGCACAACATGGTGTATCAGTAGAAGCAGAACTAGGAACTATTGGAGGTACTGAAGAAGGGGTAGCTCTTAATAATGGAAAAATTAAATATACACGTCCACAAGATGCAGTAAAATTCATAGAAGCAACAGGTATAGATGCTCTAGCAATAGCTATTGGTACTTCACATGGACAGTATAAATCTAAAGCAAAACTTAGGTTTGATATATTGAAAGATATTTATAATGTAACAAATATTCCACTAGTGCTTCATGGAGGAACTGGTGTTTCGGAAGAAGATTTAAAAAAATGTATTTCAGCCGGAATATCTAAAGTGAATATAGGAACTGAGCTAAATATAGCATGGGTAACTGCTGCAAAGGAAAGTTTTGGGAAAGCAAAAGTTAATGATTCGTGCAGAGACCTTTTAATACCTGCAAATTATGCCGTTCAAAAGGTTATCGAACATAAAATAGATGTATTAGGTAGTTCAAATAGAAAATAATATATTATCAGTTTGTTGACAAAGCAAAATTTAAGCCCCTGTTTTCTTAGTCCCGAAAACAGGGGCTGTATATATCTGAATAAAATTTTCTTTAAAACTCCAAATAATGGATAAAGTTTTGAAATGTCAAAGGGCCTTTTGCCCTTCCTCCATAACCATAAGGCCATTTTCTTTAAATTCATGGCAGCAAAAACAAGCATCGCTTGCATGGACAATTTTTCTTTCCCTCTTAATGTTGTCCATCGCAAACCATGCTTCTCCTTTAAATCCGCAAACACTCTCTCTATTGTCTCTTTCCTTCTCTCATATACTTCTTTACAGTAAGGTGTATGCCTTAAGTGTTCTGCTTCTTCTACATACCCTTCCCATATATACCTGAATATCCTCTTTGTGTAGTCTTTACTTTGGGTACACTTTTCTCTTAAAGGACAGTTTTTACATTTTTCTGGGTTTGATTTGTATTCTCTATATCCTTCTCTATTAGTTGTAACATATGTTAGTATTTCATTTTGTGGGCATATGTAACAGTCATAGTATTCATCATACACAAATTCATGTTTCTTCATAAAACCGTCTTTTGTTTTTGGTCTTGTGTATGGCACTGCTGGTATTATTTCTCTATCAAATATTGTCTTTAATATGTACGGATTTTATATCCTGCATCTACTGCTATTGCTTTTGGTTTTCCTACCCTATTTTCAACTTCTTTTAGTACTTCTTCAAACATTACGCTGTCGTGTACATTCGCTGCTTCAACTTTTACTCCTAATACAAATCCGTTTTTATCGCATGCTGTGTGAAAGGAATATGCAAAACATTTTTCTTTTTCATTTTTGTTTAACATTCCACTATCTGGGTCTGTTTTGCTTACTTTTACTTCTTTCGTCTTTATCGTCTTGATTTTCTTTAATGGCTTTTTTCCATGAGCTTCTCTATCTTTGTTTATTTCTTCTTCTAGTTTTTCTTGATAAGTCCTGGCTTCTTGTTCTATTATTTCTTTTGTATATTTTTTCTTATTGGCACTTGCTTTTACGTGAGTGGAATCTATGAATACTTCCTCTGCATTTACTAACCCATGCCTTATTGCTTCTTCTAAAATCTTCGTAAATATTTTCTCAAATATGTCTGTCCCTTTGAATCTTCTTATGTAGTTCTGGCTAAATGTTGAAAAATGAGGTATTTCTTCTGTTAACCCATACCCTAAAAACCATCTATATGCAACGTTTGTTTTTATTTCTGCTATTGTTCTTCTTATCGACGGTATACCAAAAAGATATTGAATAAATAGTATTTTTATCAATACTACTGGATCTATGCTTGGTCTGCCGTGATCTTCGGAATATTTGTCCTTTACTAAATCATATATGAAACTAAATTCTATTACTCTTTCTATCTTTCTTAAAAGGTGGTCTTTTGGTACTAATTGATCTATGCTTACAAATTCTATTTGATGTCTTGCATCCTGTTTCTTTGTTAACATCTTCCTTCTCCTCTCCTCTTTTGCTTTATACCACTAAAATAACAAGGAACCCTTCTCATCATAACGGGTTCCCGATATTTTGTCAACAGTCTGAAACTATATTTTTGTATAGTTTTTTGATTTTTATGTAAAAACTATACAAAAATATAGTAGACATTGGGAAAATATCGCTGTAAAATGAAAGTAAAGAAATCAATTCGCTAAAGAATTGATCAAAAAATACTTAATATTAGAGGGAGGAGAAAAAATTGATAAAAAAGTTAGTTTCATTACTTCTAGTTGTGTTATTTCTTACTGTTTTATCTTTTAGCCTTGCTTTTGCTGATGATTTAAATAACGTAAAAGATATGACAATGAAATCAAAACTTGAATTATTACAAAAAAAATATAACATAGTTCTTTCTGACGTTAAAGTTCTTCCTCCAGGAATTGAACCACAAAAGTTTTCAAGTGTAGAAGAATTTGAAAAATACCTAATGGAAAGACAAGTTAACAACAAAAATTTTATTAATTTAAAAGAAGTACGTAATGAACCAAATGAACAAATAAATAATAATAATATAGTAAGTACATTAGACAGTTCAGGAAAACTAATACATCGAAAGCATGTACATTTTTCAGCTTGGTTGAATATACTAGTCAAATTTGATTATGTATATAATAATTATTATCAAAGGAATCAATTTACATCATGTAATAGTGTTGATTCTTGGTATGATGGTTATTCAGTTCCAACAGGTTATGAATGGGAACAAAAAGATTATTCAGCGCAAATATTAGATGGTGGACGCACTTTAGCGGTAACTATAACAGGTGTAGAAAAACAATATATACTAATTGAAAATGTATTACAAATAATGTCTTCTACAGTAAATTATTATGATGAATTTTATTATAATGAAATATAGAATAATTATAAGTAAAGCATTTTAAGAGTTTTTTGCTTGATAGCTATGCTATATAATAGAAAAGGTTATGAGGCAAATATTTTAATTAATTAAATCCGAAAATAAAAATTTTTATTGAACTGAAAAATAGCATGTATTGCTGTAGGAATTGCATTTTCTACTGTTAAATAGGCATTTTTATATATTGATTGCTAGTTTAAGTTATATATGTATAGGAATTTGAATTTATAGCATAGGCAAGATAGTAAAATTGCTTTCTATAGGTTTTTAAAGTATAATTTAAGTATAATTTTATTAAAATAATTATAAGAAATATTTTTGAAGTTAGGAGAATTTAATAATTGGAATTAAAAAAAAGACTGTTAAAAATTGTCGGAATAATATTTACTATAATTGGCTTATTTAGCATTATTATAATTATTAAATCTATTGTATCTATGGATATGAAGTCTTTTGCAAATATAGCAAATATATTAGATATATTTGTTTCTCTATTATTTTTGTATATAGGATATATAATTTTAAGATATAGTTAAAAGCAAATCATAGAAATCCTAGTTAAAAAAATGAGAAAAAGGTAGTTTAATTACCTGCCTTTTTTATGTTTGCTAAACCTATAATTATGAGAGAGACTATTATAATGCTGCTGCCCGGCGATAGGCTCAAATAAAAAGAAGGAATCATTCCGAGGAATACTATGAGACAAAGTGAGACAAAGGGGACTGAGACAAAGGGGACGGTTCCTCTTGTCTGAATTTTTCGGATGAAAGGAACCATCCCCTTTGTCTTATACCATAGTGTAAAATTATCGTAGGATTTTTTGAGTAAAAAAAACAAGAGACAACCCCTGTGATAAAATAGATTATGGAAAACAAAACAA
>NZ_JAFCAC010000085.1:0-9821 GCF_018588165.1 Thermoanaerobacter sp. CM-CNRG TB177 | reverse complement strand
AGCGACGATGCAAAATATCTCCTTTGAATATTTTTTAACTTTGTCAACAAACTGAGGGCTTAAACTCAAGCCCTTTCTAATTTTATTTCAATATTTTTCAAATCTTTGTTTTTGATAAACTCCTCTATCACCTCTATAATTGGCTGATATTTTTCATAAAAGACTACTATTAAATCTCCTGCTTCAGCATTGTACATAGCCGCCCTTAATGCTTCTGTCTCTTTTAAAATAGTCTTTATTTTTTTCCTATCTATACCCCCTTTTATTGCACCTTGTTCTAATAATTTAGCTACTTCTCCCGGTTTTCTACCTCTTAAATCTAAATCTTCTTTTATATATATAAAGTCAAATCCTTGACCACAAATTTCTCCTACTTTTAATATGCTGGAATTTATTCTATCTCCTGGAACTCCTATCACACCGATGAGCCTGTTCGCATCAAGTTTTTGTGCTGCTTCTATTACACTTTTTATTCCAGCTATGTTGTGGCCATAATCTACTAATACACGGAAATTACCTACATTAAATAAGTTAAATCGCCCTGGATTGTGTGTAGTATCGCAGTAAAATGTCTTTATACCCTTTGCAATAATATTTATAGGCACTTTTACACCATAAGAAGCAGCGATAGCTGCAAGAGCATTTTCCACATTATACAAAACTTTCCCTGACAAAGCTGCAGGAATTTCCTCTATCTTTACAACAGGAATTATTTGTCCATTTGCTATAACGATGACACCATCTTTAACATATACTGCAATTCCGCCTTTTTCTACATGCTTTTTCACAGTGAGGTTATTATCGTACATTGAAAAGTATATTACTTTACCTTTAGCCCTTTGAGCCAAATAAGGAGTCATAGGATCGTCAGCATTTAAAACACTGTAGCCGCCTTCTTTTACTGCTTCCACCACCAAAGACTTAACAAAAGCCAAGTCTTCTAAAGTCTTTATTCCATCAATGCCAAGATGGTCTTCTGAAATATTGGTTATTACACCTACATCTGCCAAATCATAACCTAAGCCTTCCCTTATAATACCTCCTCTTGCTGTTTCTAATACTGCAGCATCTATGTTTTTATCAGCTAGACAAGTTCTTGCACTTTTTGGGCCGGTATTATCACCTTTGTAGACACAGGTGTCATCGATATAAATGCCGTCAGTACAAGTCATTCCTACAGTATAGCCATAGGTCTTTAAAATATGAGCTGTCATTCTGGTAACTGTAGTTTTTCCATTTGTGCCTGTAATAGATATAATAGGAATTGTGGCCTTGCTTCCTTTAGGAAAAAGCATATCTACAATCGCCTTTGCTACATTTCTCGGTTTACCTTTGCTAGGATAATGGTGCATCCTTATTCCTGGAGATGCATTTATTTCAATTATCGCTCCATTTTTTTCAGTTAGAGGTTTTTTTATATCCTCCATTGTAATGTCTATACCAGCTATATCAAGGCCAATAGCTTTCGCTGCTCTTACAGCAATTTCTATATTGTTTGGATGAATTTCATCCGTCTTGTCTATCGCAATTCCTCCTGTACTTAAGTTTGCACTTTCTCTCAAAAATACTTTTTTACCTTTTTTAGGAACATCTTGTAGATCAAAACCTTGTTTTTTAAGAGTCAATTTAGAAATAGTATCTATTGTAAGTTTTGTAAGGGGTTTTTCATGGCCTTTCCCCCTTAAAGGATTTTTATTTTCTATTTCCACTAACTCTTCAATAGTGTGAATCCCATCCCCTATTACATGGGCAGGAATTTTTTCGGCTACCGCTACTACTTTTTCGCCTACAACCAATACTCTGTAATGTTTACCCTTTATATGTTTTTCTACAATAACAAGGTCACTGTAAGCTTTGGCGTTTCTATAAGCTATACTTACTTCTTCTCCATTGGTTATGTTTAAATGAACTCCTTTGCCTTGATTTCCGTTGTAAGGTTTTATAGCGACAGGATATCCAATTTCTTCTGCAATAGCAATTGCCTCTTCTTCATTGTAAGCAACATCTCCCTCCGGCACAGGAAATCCATGGTCTTTTAGAATCTGTTTTGTCAAGATTTTATCTGAAGCTATGTCTACTGCAATGCAACTGGTATTTTGTGAAATTGTGCCTTCGATCATTTTTTGATATTTCCCATAACCTAATCGTAAGATACTACCATTTCCTACCCTTGTAACTGGAATTCCTGCTTTTAGAGCTTCGTTCTTTATAGCCATTGTACTAGGCCCCAGTTCTATTTCAGCAATTATATTGCGTATTTTCTCTAATCTCTCTTCTAAATCAAATTCTTCCCCTTGTACAAATTTATTTACCATTTCAACCGCTAATTTCCCTACTCTTATCCCACACTCTTCCAATCCATATTCATAAACTATATAATACAGATTCCCTTCTATAGTTCTTGCTCTTCCAAATTTTACATCATATCCTAGCATATTTTGTAGTTCCAAAATTATATGCTCTGTCACATGGGGTAAATAGGTGCCTTCCTCTAATCTTTTTAAAAATCCCCCTTCATGCTCGTAAGAACAACTATGTTTTGAAAGGCCAGGAAGTGATTCTATTAATTTCTCATTAAAATTGGGTATATCTTTTGTAGGGATATCTAATCTCTCTATATCTACTGCCATTTTTATTACAGGTCTATGGCTGTATATATTTCTCCCTCGATATACCCTTATATCTTTAATAATCATACTTTATCCTCCTTGAGCTTGACTTTGGGTATCCATTTTTCTAAATCATAACCATAACCGGATGGCAATATGTGAAGTATAACATTGGTGAGGGCTAAAATTTCATTAGGACTTGATTCAGAAACATTAGAGTGTTCTAACTTTCTTCCCTCCACTACTGTCACAGCATTTGAACCTATCACTCTAAAGCTATTTTTCTCCACAACTATAGCTGTATCTTCATCAATCCCTATTCCGAGATTGTTTGGGTTTTGAGCAATTGCTGCAAGAAGCCTTCCAATGCGCCCTCTTTGTGCAAAATGTTGGTCAATTATTACGTCTTTTAATAAACCTAATCCAGGAGCCATTTTGATAGTGCACTTCCTTGGAGAATCTTCATCATTTCCCTCCACAATCATAGTTTGTGACATCACCGAAGCTCCTGCACTTGTACCTACAATTAAAGTTCCTTCTTTATACAATTGTTTTAACAATTTATCTATGCCACTTCCTCCTAAAATACTGGTTATCCTCAATTGGTCACCACCTGTAAAAAAAACACAACTGCAATCTTTAAGTACATCCCTTGCATAATTTATTTCCTTGTCTTCCCTTGAATCTATATTTACAACTTTTACATCCTGTGCTCCCAATTTTTTAAAAATAGAAATATACAAGTTACCGACTTCCATTGGTTTTTCTGTCGCTGTTGTCATTATTATTATTTTACTTTCTCTTCCCCCGGCTAAATTTACAACCTCTTTTAGTATTTCGCACTTGTCCTCTTTGTCTTCTGCTCCTCCTATGATAACTAACTTGCCTTTTACTTCTTCTTCCATTTATCCGCCTCCAAAAATAATAAACTCTCAGGTTTCATAATTTATTATTCCTGAGAGTTTAACTCAATATACTTTATATTATGTTTTCAGAGTACATAATTTTATTGCATCCTTTTTCTACTTTTATTTCCAGATTCTTGATATATAACATTTCGCCATCGACACTAACAGGTACTTCTCGATTTGCCTCTATTTCTACTTTTTTCGCTTTATAAACTTCTGCAATTTTAAGTTTAGTATGGGTTCCAAAAAGAACTAAGGGCAATAAAACCAATAATTTAATCTTACTTATTTTGTCAACAATCATGACATCTAAATAGCCATCATTAGGATCAGCACCCGGCAAAAGCTTTAATCCGCCTCCATAATAGCTTAAAACTCCCGCTGCAAAAATTGTTATTTCTCTATTTAACTCTTTATCATCCATTTTTATTTTTACAGAATAGGGCTTGTATTTAAAGAGGACATTTAAAAGGGCAGTCAAATATACCCATATCCCTGATAAAAATTTTTTGAACCGCACAGCCATTACCGCTGTTTCAGAAACGATGCCTGTGCTTGTAATATTTCCAAAAGTTAATATATCGTTTATCACAGCTCCGTCTATAATTTTGATATTACCCATTATAAGCACATCAATAGCCTTTTCTAACTTTCTAGGTATGTGGAAAAATCTCGCAAAGTCGTTTCCTGTCCCTACAGGAATAATTCCCAGTGCAGCCTGTGTACCTTTTATTCCATTTACTACTTCAAGTACAGTACCATCTCCTCCTACTGCCGCCACAACTTTAAATCCACTAAGAGCTGCTTTTCTTGCTAATATTTTCCCTTCTCCTGCATATTTTGTTATAAAAATTTTGTAATTGATTAATTTCTTTTTCATAATTCTTCTAATTTCTGGAATCTTCCGATAGGCCCTTCCTCCACCTGCCACCGGGTTCACAATAAACGCAATCATGGTTATCACTCCCTGTTTTTTATAAAGCTTTTCTTTTGGCTCTTTCTATAGCTTGTACTTCTTCAGCAGAAAGAGGATATTTAGATTGCCCTCTTTCAATAGGCTTTGCAAAAGTAGCCGTCTCATTCCTGCCGTATATTCCCGACAAAACAATACCATTGTCATTGCTGTCTAATAGGGCAATAGAAAAACTTAAATCAGATCCTACATCAGGAAAGGCATTATACCTAACTATCCCCACTTTTTTAATTGCTGTTTCTGTTTCTTTATCTAAAGAACTTAAATCTATTCTTAACTTATCTAGTTTGCTTTTTATATCTTCATTCTCGGTAAGAATTCTAGAAAAAATATCAAAAACATCTCCTTTTTCCAATGTTTTAATCACCTTATTATAAGTCCTGTTTAATCTTAAAAATTTCCCATTAATTATAAGTATGAAAATTAATTCTATAATTGATAAAACTGATAAAAACAAGATAATCAGTGTAGCATTTTGAGAAATAATGCCTAAAAAATTTTGCATAAGTTTCTCCTCCAATTCATCAGAATGTTTTCTGTGAAATTATTTCAATAGCTTTTATAGCTTTTTCTACTTCTTCTTCAGTGTTAAAATATCCAATTCCAAATCTTACAGTTCCGGTTCTTAATGTGCCAATTGTCGAATGAGCCAACGGAGCACAGTGCAATCCCGAACGAGTAGCTATATTAAAATCCTTATCCAAAATATAACTAATTTCTCCCACATCTTTATCTTTTAGTGTCACTGAAACTACTCCTACTCTTTCCTCCACCCTTTGAGGCCCATAAATTTTAACTCCTTTTATTTCTTTTAATCCCTCTATTAAAATTTTTGTAAGTTTTTCTTCTTGCCGGCGAATACTATCTACACCTACAGACTTTACGAATTTTACTCCTTCTTTAAGACCCGCAATTCCTGGAGTATTAGGAGTTCCACTTTCTAATTTGTCTGGCATCAAATCAGGTTGATACATTGACTCAGACTTGCTTCCCGTTCCCCCTTCTTCAAGAGGCAATATTTCTATGCCTTCTCTTACATATAACCCTCCTGTACCTTGAGGGCCGTACAATCCTTTGTGGCCAGCAAAAGCTAAAAGATCAATATTTTGCTTTTCCACATCTATAGGCAATACACCCGCCGTCTGGGCTGCATCCACCAAAAAAATCAAATTCATTTCCCGGGCAATATTTCCTATTTCCTCAATAGGCATTATTGTACCAGTAACATTGGAAGCGTGAGTTATGGCAATCATCTTTGTGTTTGTTGCAATTGCTTTCTTTATATCCTCAGGGTCAATCTTTCCTTCCCCATTTGCTTTCACTATTGTAACTTCTATTCCCTTTTGTTTTAGCGTCATAAGAGGTCTTATTATAGAATTATGCTCCATGCTAGAAGTTATTACATGATCCCCTTCTTTCAAAACACCTTTTAAGGCAATATTCAAAGCTTCTGTTGTATTAGATGTAAGTACCAATCTCATAGGATTTTTTATGTTAAAGAGGCTACCTATCTCTTGCCTAGCCTCAAAAATAACCCTTCCTGCTCCAAGTGCCATTTTGTGTCCGCCTCTTCCAGGGTTTCCGCAATTTCTTAAGGTTTTTTCCACTTCCTTATACACTTCCTCGGGTTTAGGCCAAGAAGTAGCAGCATTATCAAAATAAATCATAGTCCTATCTCCTTAAATTAAATCTCCTCATATTAGTATATGTAAACCTCCTTTTTGCGTTCTTATCTATATTTTATATTTATTTTTTTTCATTAGCAACAAAAAACTATTAAAGTTCGTATTAAGTTCTGTAGGTGTCCCATTAATAAATGTTAACTGTTTTGCTGGGATGCACCATCGTCCAGCAAGCTAAACGAAAGCTTGCTTGGGTTCTGCGTGATTCCCGGCCTTAGCATCGTACCTATGGGATCGTTCTCCGGCATACATGTCTTCAAGTCTGACCTCTCTCTAAGTTCATTGTTTTAGATTTAATAAAATTAAAAGCCTCCATATAAATAGGAGACTTTTATATTGAGTCTATAATACTTTTTATTCCTTTCCATAAATAAGTTCAATAATTCTTGTCAAATCTTCGTCACTATAATATTCTATTTGTATAATTCCTCTATTTTTACCTCTTTGAGATATTTTCACTTTTGTTCCTAAAAAACTACATAAATTATCTTCTATTTCCTTGATATGTATATCTATTCTGTTTGATTTTCCTTTTTGAGAGCTTTTCCCATTTTTGCGTAAAAGATTTTTCACCAAGTCTTCTGTTTCTCTTACGTTTAAATTTTCTGTAACAACTTTTTTTGCTGCCTCATACTGTAAATTTTTACTTGGCAAAGAAAGTATAACCTTTGCATGGCCTATTGTTATCTCCCCTTTTACTAACATTGCTTGTACTCTATCGTCAAGATTTAGAAGTCTTATGCTATTTGCAATTACTGAGCGGCTCTTACCAATTTTTTTAGATATCTCTTCTTGTGTGAGATTAAATTGCTCTATTAATGCTTTATATGCTTTTGCTTCCTCAATAGGATTTAAATCCTCTCTTTGCAAATTTTCAATCAAAGCTATTTCCATAACCTGTAAATCATCAAAATCTCTCACAATTGCTGGTATTTCAGAAAGTCCCGCAATTTTAGCAGCTCTCCAACGTCTTTCTCCTGCTACTATCTGATATCCAGAAGCCACTTTTCTTACTATAATTGGCTGAATAATTCCATTTTGTTTAATAGATTCTGCTAACTCTTTTAAACTTTCTTCATTAAACTGTTTTCTCGGTTGGTATTGATTAGGATGAATATAGGCAATATTTATCGTCTCTACACCCTGAGGTTCCTCTCCCTGATACTCAGGTATAAGTGCTTGCAAACCTCTGCCTAATCCCTTTTTACTCGCCATTTTATCACCACCTTTGTAAATTTTTTATATTCCTGCCCTTTCTATCACTTCTAATGCCAATTCCTCATAAGCCTCTGCTCCTTTGGAATTAGGGTCATATATAGAAATTGGTTTTCCAAAACTTGGAGCTTCCCCCAAGCGAATATTTCGAGGAATAATTGTTCTGTAAACTTTCTCCTTGAAAAATTTTTTCACCTCATCCACCACTTGTATAGATAAGTTTGTCCGGGCATTAAACATAGTGAGAACTACACCCTCTATTTCGAGTTGAAGGTTTAGACTCTTTTTTACAAGATTGATGGTGTTCATAAGTTGGGTAAGTCCTTCCAAAGCATAATATTCGCATTGAATCGGAACAATTACTGAATCAGCAGCAGTAAGAGCATTTATAGTCAAAAGTCCAAGTGATGGAGGACAATCTATTAATGTATAATCAAATTCATCTTTAATTGGATTTACTGCACTTTTTAATTTATATTCTCGCGAAAGCATAGGAACTAATTCAATCTCTGCCCCTGCCAATTGAATACTAGATGGAACAATTGAAACTTTTAAATCCTTTAAAGGTATTATTGCACTTTTTATATCTTCATCTTCAATCAGCACCGTATATGTAGTGTGCTTTAAAGAAGCCGGGTTTATCCCAAACCCACTTGTCATATTACTTTGAGGATCTATATCTATACATAAAACTTTTTTCCCTTGTGTTGCTAAAGAATATCCTAAGTTTATAGTTGTGGTAGTTTTACCAACCCCACCTTTTTGATTTGCGATGGCAATAACTTTGCCCATTTTTTCACCCCCTTTTGCATGCAAATACATGTTTAAGAGTTATCAATTTATATGTTTATTATATCATTGTTTATATCAATGTTCCACATGGAACATTATCAAGGGGGTGAAAAAACTTTTACTTTTTTGAAATTTTGATTACAAACTCTATATACTCTTCCTTATCATTTTCAATATACTCTGCCGGCACACCAGATTTTTTCATCAAATCTACAGCTTGTTTCACTGTATTTACAAAAATTCTTATATCCTTATAAAATTTCATCATTTTTTTGTTTTCTTTTTTAACTTGTTCCGGTGGCTTTGTTATTTTGTCTATCATACTTTGTATCAATTTTTCTGTTTGACTCACGTTTAATTTTTTCTTTATAATTATTTCTAGTGCCTTTCTTTGTAGCTCTTCATCAGGAAGTCTCAAAAGTGCCCTAGCATGCCGCTCCGTTAAATCATTTTCCAATAGCTGTTCTTTTATCTCTTTGCTAAGCTTCAAAATCCTCAATTTGTTAGCAATAGTTGATTGGCTTTTACCCAGAATTCTTGCTAATTGTTCCTGTGTTAAATGGTGGTCGTTTATTAAATTATAATATGCTTCGGCCTCTTCAATAAAATTGAGATTTTCTCTTTGTAAATTTTCAATTAAAGCTAAAACAGCCGAGTCTTCATCTTGCGCGTTTATAATTATCGCTGGTATCTCCGCAAGACCTGCCAATTTAGAAGCCCTTAACCGCCTTTCCCCCGCTACTAACTCATAAAAATTATTGTGCACCATTCTTACAGTAATAGGTTGCAATACCCCATAAGCTTTAATGGACTCTGCTAATTCTTGTAAATTCTTTATATCAAAGTTCTTTCGCGGCTGATAGGGATTAGGCCTTATTGAATCAATCGGCAAATAACAAATTTCTTGTGTTTTGCTCGATACCACTTTTACACACCCCGCTCTTAAAACAATTAAAAAATTTTTCTACAATATATATTCGACAAATAATGTAAAATTCCTCCTTAAATTCAAATATATTGTTAAAAATTATAAAAAAGTTTCGGGCACTGGAATAAGGTTATTAAAAAAATTTTTTTGCTGTATAAGCTCTGCCAATTTTTGAGGATAAACTTGATAGCTTTTCAAATCCTTAAGTTCAATCCATTTTACCTCTCTTAAAATCTGTTTCTCTTTAGGAAGTTCAGGGTCACTTCCTAAGGTCAAATTTCCCCCAATAATAGAAGAATAAAAATACGTCACATAGTAAATATCATATTCCTGAATATAACAGACACCTTTAAGTTCAATGTCATAACCTGTTTCTTCTTTACATTCTCTTATAGCAGCTTCTGCTACTGACTCATTTTCTTCTACCCTGCCTCCAGGAAAAACCCATGCTATTTCCTCCCCATCTTGATGTTTTACTAAGAGAACTTTTCCTTCTTCAACAATGACCACTCTCGCAACTAAAAAGCTCGCTCTAAATTTTAACATTTTCCTTCCCTCATTTCCAAAATTGGTAAGTTATTTAGGATATTTATATTAAAATTATACCACAAAAAATTTTATAAAAATAAAAAAGCAGTCTAAAATTACTTTTAGACTGCACAGTTTGTTGACAAAGTTAAAAAATATTCAAAGGAGATATTTTGCATCGTCGCT
>NZ_JAFCAC010000084.1:0-562 GCF_018588165.1 Thermoanaerobacter sp. CM-CNRG TB177 | reverse complement strand
GTCTTCCGACTTAGCAGAGACCTGTGTTTTTGGTAAACAGTCGCTTGGGCCTCTCCTCTGCGACCCATCAGGGCTTTCAGCGCTCGGCCTATACCCCAATGGGTACCCCTTCTCCCTAAGTTACGGGGCCATTTTGCCGAGTTCCTTAATGAGGGTTCCCCCGCTCGCCTGTGGATACTCTCCTCGCCTACCTGTGTCGGTTTCCGGTACGGGCACCAAGCAGTTTACCGCTTAGAGGCTTTTCTCGGCAGTCTGGGCTCGGCTGCTTCGGTACTCTCTTTCCCTCCCCTTCGCCTCTCAGGCCATACGCAGGACGGATTTGCCTATCCTGCACCCTACTGGCTTGGACGCGCTCTACCAACCGCGCGCTCAGCCTACCCTCCTGCGTCACCCCTTCGCTTCCTGCTCGGTGGCAGGGGATTCTCTACCCCTTCTCCATCGCCTACGCTCTCGCCTCGGCTTAGGTCCCGGCTTACCCTGGGCGGATTACCCTCCCCCAGGAACCCTTAGGCTTCCGGCGGTAAGGTTTCTCACCTTACTCTCGTTACTCATGCCGGCATTC
>NZ_JAFCAC010000083.1:0-27118 GCF_018588165.1 Thermoanaerobacter sp. CM-CNRG TB177 | reverse complement strand
TTTTAATGTTTTAGGGAAAGGAGTATAGATAATGTCTAAAAAGCAGATATTTAAAATTAGCCTGATTTTGATTTTGGGATTATCGATTTTTTTATGCATTTATACCACCTGGGAATATAGCAATAATATAATATCGCATCAAAAGGCTACTGAACATTTTATGCCGCCTATGGACAGCAGAAGTCAAATGGACAAAAATCAATTTCCGAATTTAAATCCAATGCAACCTGTACATCCTCAAGGCAGGAAAATGTCCAACATGAACATCAGTTCTATTTTTAAATACACTCTACCAATTGGCATATATTCAATGATTTTCCTATTTCTTTTTATTACTTTTTACTACTTTTTCATACATAAAAATACCAAGGTTAGACTAGATAATGAGATGAGAGTAGTAATTATTTTGCTTTGCATAGGTTTATTTTTCCGCATTTCATTAACAACATTAATAGAAGGTCATCCGGGTGACATAAACCTTTTTAAAAGTTGGGCAACATCTGCAGCAAATGACCTATTTAAATTTTATAAAAATACAACTTCCTGCGATTATCCTCCATTTTATATTTACATCCTTTTTCTTATTGGTAAAGTTGTGAGCATTCTGGCCTTAGAAAATTATTATACAATATTGTTAAAATTGCCTTCAATAATAGCTGATATTGTTACAGCCTTTCTTATTTATAAATTGGCTAAAAAACATCTTTCTCCAACAATTGCTATTTTTACGTCTACATTTTATGCGTTTAACCCAGCAGTTTTTACCAATTCAGCAATATGGGGACAAGTAGATTCCTTCTTTACTTTACTGGTTGTAGTGGCACTGCTTTTTTTATCACAAAAAAAATATGTACTATCTTCTACCGCGTTTACAGGGGCTGTACTAATGAAACCACAAGGAATAGTTTTCTTGCCAGTGCTTTTTTTCGAGTTAATAAGGGAAAAAAATCTCAAGACTTATATAAAAGTAATACTTTCTGCTTTAGTGACAGCTGTAGTTATTATTCTTCCATTTTCTTTAAATGGAGATGTGTTGTGGATTTTTAGATTATTTTTAAGTACCATATCAGAATATCCTTACGCTTCTGTTAACGCGTTTAACTTTTTCGGCTTACTTGGTGCGAATTATGTGAAAGATACTTCTGTCCTTTTTATATTCAATTATCATACTTGGGGAATGACTTTTATAGTTACAATTACCCTCCTTTCGTGGTTTATTTATGCTAAAGCAAACAGCAATTTATATGTTTTTGCTATAGCTGTTGTACAGATAGCAGGGGTGTTTACTTTTTCTACTAGCATGCATGAAAGATATTTGTTTCCAGCAATTGCTTTAGCAGTGTTAGCTTTTGTATATCTTAAAGACAAAAGATTTCTGGTATTGGCGGGTGGGTTTACTGCTACTGTCTTTGTAAATACCTATTACGTCTTGCTTCAAACATTAAAGGGCATAAATAACATACCATATAATTTTTTGCTGGTAGTTATTTCGCTTTTGAACATAGCATTGTTCATTTATCTTATCAAAATTTTGCTGGATAGCACCATTAAAAATAAAACCCCTGCGACAACTGTCAATGATATAATCCCATAAACTTCACATATTTATTTGATACTAATATGACAATTACTAAGTATGCTTTAGAATATAAAGTTAACTCTTTTAAAAATTTGAAATATCATTTGGAATGACAAGTTAAGAGGTGAATTTTAATGTTGGAATATTTATATAGTCAAAATTCGATGGTACCACGTATAGTCATTACTCAAAATGACAAAAAGACTAAATTGAAGGCTTTTTTAGATCTATTTAGCATTTTTGTAAATAGAGAGTAGGTAGGAGACAAAGTATTTACAACTAATTAAGGAGGTATTCAAGATAATGAGTAAAACCGTCTATTCTGTGGTAGTGCCTGTCTACAATGAAGAATTGGTGATTGAAGAAAGTTATAAAAGAATAAAATCTGTCATGGACTCAACTAATGAAAGCTACGAAATTATTTTTGTAAATGATGGAAGCAAAGATAGGACAAGAAGTAAGGCAGAACAAATATGCAATAGAGACGAAAATGTAAAACTTATAAATTTTTCCCGCAATTTTGGACACCAAGCTGCAATAACAGCGGGAATGAAGTTGTCATCAGGAGATGCTGTTATTGTAATTGATGCGGATTTGCAAGATCCTCCAGAAGTAATGATTGAAATGATAAAAAAGTGGAAAGAAGGCTATGATGTAGTATATGGCAAAAGAGTCAAAAGAGAAGGGGAATCCTTTTTTAAGAAGTTTACAGCGAAAGCATTTTATAGATTATTAAAATTTATGACAAATATTGATATACCCGTGGATGCAGGTGACTTTAGACTTATAGATCGCAAAGTGTGCAATGTGTTATCGTCGCTTCCAGAAAGGAATAGATATATAAGGGGACTTGTTAGCTGGGCTGGTTTTAAGCAGACAGCTGTGGAATTTATACGACAAGAGAGATTTGCTGGAGAAAGCAAGTATCCTTTAAAAAAGATGATAAAATTAGCTATTGACGGAATAACTTCATTTTCCTACAAACCTTTGACTTTTGCTAGTCTTGTGGGAGGAATAGCAACACTAGTTGGCATAATTTCGACGATAGTAATCTTTCTGAAAAATATAATTAGCGATGAAGAAATATTAAGTTTAGGGTTTATTTTAGCAGTTAATATTGCTATGTTTGGATTGATATTAGGGTGGATTGGCATAATGGGAGAGTATATAGGAAGGATTATGGATGAAAGTAGGGGCAGGCCCCTATATATAATTGAAAGTATATTAAATTACAAGGAGATACCAGAGGAATATGGAAAGAATATCTGAACTGATAGATTACATTTATAATGGAAAATTAAAACATATAAGTCGCTTTGGAACAGTAGGAATAACCAATACTTTAATAGATTTTTTCGTGTTTACCGTATTCTACAAAATAATTGGAGTGAATTACGTTTTTAGTCAAGCTATAGGATATAGTTGTGGAGTGATAAACAGCTTTGTATTAAATAGAAAGTGGACTTTTGAAGTAAAAAATGCTAATAGTAAGATATTTTGGGAATTTGTAAAGTTTCTAGTATCGAATTTAATTTCTCTTGTGATTACAATGTTAACTATTGATTATTTAGTCAAAAATCTGCAATTAAATGTGTATATATCTAAAATAATTGTTACCCTTATAGCCCAAGTGATAAACTTTCTTTTATATAAGTTATGGGTATTTAGTTAGGAGGAATTACTGGTGAGGAAGATAAAAATTTCGAAGGAGATGTGTACATTATTACTAATTTTAACTTTGTCGACAGTATTAAATTTTACTAATTTAAGTATAGAAGGATATGGAAACAAGTATTATGCTGCTGCTGTAAAAAGCATGACCATGAGCTTAAAAAATTTTTTCTTTGTGTCTTTTGATCCGGCTGGGTTTGTATCAGTTGACAAACCGCCGTTAGGTTTTTGGATTCAGGCAATTTCTGCCAAAATATTTGGTTTCAGGGGATGGAGCTTAATTTTTCCTCAAGCCTTTGCCGGGGTTATTTCAGTAGCCTTGATATATGTTATCGTAAAAAAAAGTTTTGGCGGCACAGCAGGGCTCATTGCGGCTTTATCCCTCGCAGTAACGCCTGTTTTTGTAGCAGATAGCAGAAATAATACGATAGATAACTTGCTTGTTTTAACCTTGCTTTTAGCTTCTTTGTTTTTGCTTAAAGCCGCGGAAAAAGGTAAGTTGAGATATCTTCTTTTAAGCTTTGCCTTAGTCGGCATTGGCTTTAATATAAAAATGTTGCAGGCATATATGATCATTCCAGCTTTGTATTTTACGTATATTATTTCTTCTGCAGTACCTATTAAAAAAAGGATGTCCCAGTTGGCTATTGCTACAGTCGTTTTACTTTTAATTTCTTTGTCGTGGGCGATAATTGTGGACCTAGTACCTAAAGAGGATAGACCTTACGTAGGAAGCAGCACCAACAATACAGTAATGGAACTCATAATAGGCCATAACGGCCTTGAAAGGCTAGGAATTGGAAATAGCGGTTTTCCAAGCGGTGCGAACCGCATAAGAATTTCTGATAGGCAGGGTCAGCCTCCAATTAATGATAGAGATAGCAATTTTGCTCCTATTCCTCAAATACCAAACCAATATGGGCAAGATATGTTTGGCAAACAATTTGACGGATACAATCCGCCGCAGAATAATTTCGGCCTGGATGGTCAAAACAACATGATGCCACCAGCCAATAAGGGAAGAAATATACAGCAACGTGCAGGAGGAATGGGCGGAACTTTTGGAGGCCAAGAAAAAGCTAGCATAACCAGGCTATTTTCCAACAATAGCCTTTCTGATCAGATAATATGGCTATTCCCTATTGCAATATTTGGATTTATATCAGCCTCTATAAACACAAAATTAAAAAGGCCTTTTGATAATAAAGAAAAATTATCATTGATATTTTGGATTTCATGGCTATTGCCGGTTTTCCTGTATTTTAGCTATTCAACAGGTTTATTCCATCCATATTATTTAACCATGCTTGCACCACCAATTGTAGCACTTGTTGGCATTGGTCTTGTGTCAATGTGGCAATCTTATAAAACAGGTGGATGGACTTCATGGATTTTACCTGTTGCCCTCATTATAAACGGCTTAGTTCAGATTTTAATATTGTCGTATCATTATAATATGTCGAATATTCCTAAGATAATAATGATAGTATTGTCTGTTTTATGCTTTGCCTCAGCAGCTATACTTATTATTTTAAATTTAGTAAAAAGTAAAAACATGAAGCTAAGGAAGGTGCTGGTTGTTGCTGCTTTTGCAGGCCTTTTAGTAGCTCCTACAATTTGGTCAGCGACTACCATATTTTATCCAATGTCAGGGACTTTCCCATCAGCCGGTTTAGACCTTGCCTACAATAGAGAGGGTAGAAATCTTGACTCTACTACTGTTGATAATTCTAATGAGAAATTAATAAGTTTCTTACAAAAGAACAAAGGAAATGCAAAATATTTGCTTGTTGTTGCTTCAGCGCAGGATGCAGAAGACATAATAATTAAAACTGGTGAACCTGTAATGGCACTGGGAGGCTTTTCTGGTACTGACAATATACTGACTTTAGACCAATTTAAGCAGTTAGTCAAAAAAGGTGAAGTAAGATATGTACTAGTAAATGGAAGAGGAAATGGTTCAAACAGTGAAATAATGAATTGGGTTCAACAAAATGGCAAGGTTGTTTCGAAAAGTGAGTGGAGTGATACCAATACGACGTATAATCAGCAAAATCAAGTAGAAAATAATGTAAATTCAAATTTAGGCAATCCTAATATTGGCGGTTTTAATGATAGAAGTTTTGGGCAACTGTACGATCTAAAGGGGGTTAACATTAACGATTGATATATTCTGAAATGGCTATAATAATGTAGCCATTTCAGACTGCAGACAAAGCCCAAGGAATTCCGTATAATAAAAGGGATTCCTTGATTTAATGAAACAATTCCAACGCCAACGGCTTCCAGAAAAAATAAAAGTTCCTGAAAGTGCTTTTTATGTGATATAATATGAAGAAAAGATTTAATAGGAGGAGCACTTAAAAAGTGACAAGAGTAGATTTATCTCTTAAAAGAAATGGTCATAAAAAAGCTGTGGCTTTTTACACTTTAGGCTGTAAGGTAAATCAATATGAGACAGAAGTCATGGCTGAGCTTTTTAAAAAAGCTGGTTATGAAGTAGTTGATTTTGACGAAAAAGCGGATGTTTATGTAATAAACACTTGTACTGTAACAAATAGAAGTGATATGAAGTCAAGGCAGGAGATACGAAAAGCTAGAAAGAAAAATCCTAATGCGGTGGTAGTAGCTGTTGGCTGCTATGTACAAGTAAGTCCAAAAGACGTTTTTTCTCTTCCGGAAGTGGATATAGCGATTGGTACCAAAAATAAAGACAAAATAGTGGAATTAGTAGAAGAATTTACACAAAAACATCAAAAGTTGAGTGTGGTAAATAATATAATGACTCAAAAAGAATATGAAGAGTTTGAGGTGACAGCCTATACAGAAAGGACAAGGGCATATGTAAAGATTCAAGACGGCTGCAATCAATACTGTACTTACTGTATAATTCCTTACGCTAGGGGACCTGTAAGAAGTAGAGAGCCTGAAAAAATATTAGAGGAAGTAAAAAGGTTTGCTGATTCAGGGTATAAAGAAATTGTACTTACTGGTATACACATAGCTTCCTATGGCAAGGATTTAAAAAATATTGGGCTTTTGGACATTATAAAGAGAATTCATGAAATAGATGGCATAAAACGGATAAGACTGAGTTCTATTGAGCCTGTCTTTTTAACGGAAGAATTTGTAAAAGAAATAGCTAAGTTGCCTAAGATGTGTAGGCATTATCATGTATCCCTTCAAAGTGGGTGTGATGAAACCTTAAAAAGAATGGGAAGAAGGTATACTACAAAGGAGTATAAAAGTGTAATTGATAGGTTGAGAAAATACATCAAGGATGTGGCGATAACTACAGATGTGATGGTGGGATTTCCTGGGGAGACTGAAGAGGAGTTTCTCGAGACTTACAAATTTGTGGAAGAGATTTGCTTTAGTAAAATGCATGTTTTTAAATATTCAAGGAGAAAAGGTACAAGAGCTTATAGCTTCCCAAATCAAGTGGCAAATCATATAAAAGAAGATAGGAGTAAAAAGCTTATAGAATTGTCTAAGAGGTGTGAATATAAATTTATGGAGAGTTTTATAGGGAAAACTTTGGAAGTCCTTTTTGAACAACCTGTTAAGAATATGAAGGGTTACGTAGAAGGCTTGACTGATAATTATTTAAGTGTAGCTGTCAAAGGGGATATAAAGTTACTTAGAAATGAGATTTATCCAGTAAAAATAAAGGAAAGAAAAGATAATTTCTTAATTGGAGAAATTGAAGGAATTTAACCAGACGTGTAGAATATAAGAAAAGGAGGTGATAAGATGTCAGATTGTATTTTTTGTAAAATTATAAATAAAGAGATATCTTCCAATATAGTTTATGAAGATAATTTAGTAGTAGCTTTTCGTGACATTAACCCCCAGGCACCTGTACATATCCTCATTGTGCCAAAAGAACATATACCTACATTGTTAGATTTAAATGAAAATAACAAACATGTAGTATCTCATGCCTATATGGTAGCAAAAGAATTGGCAAAAAGTGAGGGTATTGACGAAAAAGGTTATAGAATTGTATCAAACTGTGGAAATGACGGAGGACAAACAGTATATCATATACATTTTCATCTTTTAGGCGGTAGATTTATGACTTGGCCACCAGGTTAATCATTGACACATTATGGGTTTAGGAGTATAATAAAATGAGAATTTTAAGCAATACATCGCAGCAAAATACGCAGCTTAGTTTGAGCAGTTTATCTGGAGGGAGGGAGAGTAGTGGCTGAAGTAAGAGTCGGCGAAAACGAATCCTTGGACAATGCTCTGAGAAGATTTAGGCGTCAATGTTCCAAAGCAGGCGTTTTATCAGAGCTTCGCAAAAGAGAGCATTACGAGAGTACCAGTGTAAAACGTAAAAAGAAATCTGAAGCAGCAAGAAAAAGAAAATACAAATATAATAAATAAAGGAAGTGCTTGCCATGACCCTAAAAGAGCGAATATACAAAGACATGGTAGAAGCTATGAAAAAGAAAGATAATTTTAAAAAGAATATTTTAAGCATGGTAAGAGCTGCCATTCTCCAAGTTGAAAAAGATACTCAAAAAGAATTGGATGACCAAGGGGTAATTAATGTAATTTCTAAGGAGATAAAACAAAGAAAAGAAGTATTGCCGGATTACGAAAAAAGTGGAAGGCAAGACTTAGTAGATAAAGCCAGAAAAGAAATTGAGATTATGCTTTCTTATTTACCGAAGCAGCTATCCGAAGAGGAAATAGAGGAAATAGTGAAAAAAGTTATAGAAGAAACGGATGCTAAAACCAAAAGCGATATAGGAAAAGTAATGGGAAAAGTAATGCCAATGGTAAAAGGGAGAGCAGATGGCAACCTCGTAAAAGAGATAGTAAATAAATATTTACAGTAAACAAAGGACTTGATACCATCAGGTGTCAAGTCCTTTAGTAATTTTATCCTCCATACCAGAGAACTGTCGCCTATTAAAAAGGGAGAGAATTTTTTTAATTTATTTCTCATAAAATTTTAAAAGAAGGGAGGCTACGCTATGAGAGATGGGATAAAAAACGAACTTGTAAATGCAATAGACTTTCCAAAAGAGGTACTGCTTAATCTCCCTAAAGTAACTTTGATAGGTAAAAACCATATTACCATAGAAAACCACAAGGGAATTATTGAGTATATTCCTGAAAGGATTAGGGTGAATACGACAATTGGAGTCATTAGGATATTAGGTAAAAAAATGATAGTGAATTCTATAATGACAGAGGTCATAACTATTAGCGGGGAAATAACAAATATAGAAATATTGGTATAGGAGGAGTATTTTTGATTGCAATAAAATTATGGAATTTTATAAAAGGATATGTTATTATTAAAATTGAAGGTTTGTCAATTGAAAAATTTTTAAATCTTATAATGGTAAATGATGTCTATATTTGGGATATTGAGCGGAAAAATTATACAACTGTAGTTGCAAAAGTAAGTTTAAAAGGCTTTAAGGAAATAGTGTCTTTTGCGAAAAAAACTAACTGTCGTGTTTCAGTGATTTCTAAAAGAGGATTGCCCTTTGTAATTTCGCGATTAAAAAGAAGAAAATCATTGGTTTTTGGGGCGGTAGTTTCTATTATACTGATTTATGTATTTTCTACTTTTATATGGGAAATTAATATAGAGACCGTCAACAATGTAAATGAAAAAATGGTTTTAGAAAAGCTTTCACACTTAGGGTTGAAGCCAGGGGTTTCTAAATTTGCTATAGATGTCAATAAAATAGAGACCGAATTTTTATTACAGAACAATGATATATCCTGGGTAGGAATAAATATAAAGGGTACTAATGCTTTTGTAAAAGTTGTAGGTAAAACAAAACCTCAAGAAGTATTGTCAAAAGATGAACCTTGCAATATAATAGCTAAAAAAGATGGTATAATTTATAAGATGACGGTTTTAGAAGGGGAAGCGATAAAAAAAGTTGGAGATACAGTAAAAGCGGGAGATATAATTGTTACAGGTATAATTGAAAAGCCAGGACTAGAGACAAGATTTGTGCATGCTGATGGTCAAATTATTGCAAGGACATGGTATGAAGTTTATGCTGACGCAGAACTCAAAAAAGAAGTCTTTGAAAGGACAAACAACAAGATAACCGTTACAAAAATAATATTTGGCAATAATACTATAACTATATCCCCTAAAAAGGTAGACTTTAAGAATTTTGAAAAAGAGGAAAAAGAGATAATATCAAAAGGTTTTCCAATTAGAATAATAAAAGAAGTGTATTACGAAACTAAGCCTAAAACTATTGTTTTATCTAAAGAGGAAGCAAAAAATGTCGCTTTTGAAAAAGCATTAAAGGAGTTGGAGAAAGTTTTAGGACCTCAAAGTAAAATACTAAACAAAAAAGAAAGTTATGTGATTATACAGGATAAAATATTAAGGGCCAATATTACTGTAGAAGTTTTAGAGGATATAGGAATGAAAGAAAAAATTTCTTATATAGGAGGGGAAAACTGACTAAATTGATTAAGGAATTGGCTATCAATATTGAGGATATAGATCAAGCTGCCAATTTATTTGGGAACTTTGATGAAAATATTAAGTTAATAGAAGAGGGATTGGACGTCAAGATAGTGTTAAGAGGAGGAACTATTAAGATAACGGGGGAAGAAAAAAACGTGGAGTCTGCGAATAAACTTTTTAACAAGTTGATGGGCATGATTGAAAAAGGAGATGTGATTACTACTCAAAATGTTTTATACACTATGAATATGATTGAGGCAGGAGAAGAAGAAAAACTAAAATCTTTAATGTCTGATATTGTTTGTATAACAGCAAGAGGCAAACAGATACGGTGCAAAACTTATGGGCAAATGAAGTATGTAGAAGCTATGAGAAAAAATCAGATTGTATTTGGAATAGGACCTGCCGGTACAGGCAAGACCTATTTGGCTATGGCAATGGCTATTACAGCCATGAAAAACAAAGAAGTAGGCCGTATAATTTTAACAAGGCCGGCTGTTGAAGCAGGAGAAAAGTTAGGTTTTCTGCCAGGAGATTTGCAAGAAAAAGTTGACCCTTATTTAAGACCTTTATACGATGCTCTTTACGACATTTTAGGAGCAGAGGTTTTCCAAAAGTACATGGAGAAAGGCTTAATTGAGGTAGCACCACTAGCTTATATGAGAGGTAGAACTTTAGACGATTCTTTTATAATACTCGATGAGGCTCAAAATACCACTCCCGAACAGATGAAAATGTTTTTGACACGTATAGGCTTTGGCTCTAAAGCTGTTATAACTGGTGACGTAACTCAAATAGATTTGCCACGAGGGAAAAAATCTGGCTTGAAAGAGGTTATGGAAATATTAAAAGGAATAGAAGGCATAGAGTTTGTAATGCTTTCTGAAGAAGATGTGATAAGACATCCTCTTGTAGCTAAAATTATAAAAGCTTATGAAATTTATGAGAAGAATAAGGAGGAAAACAAATCAGAAATCCCGGAGCGAGGGGAATAATTTATGAAAAAATTGGACAAACATATAAAAAATATAATTAAAAATGAGCGATTAATAATCATTTTTTTTGCTGTTTTTTATTTTATTTTCTCTTATGCCTTAGTTTATACTAGTGTAACGCCTCCTAAATTTGACCTTAAGGCAGGGGATGTAGCAACCCAAGATATAAAGGCACCTAAAGATGTAGTGGATATAATAGCTACTCAAAAAAAGATACAAGAAGCAGTAAATGCGGTAAATCCTAAATATGATTACAATGAAAATATTGCAAAAGAATCTTATAGTAAGCTAGTTGATTTTTTCAATAAATTGAGAGAAATACGCAAATCTCAAGAAGCAGAAGAAAAAAAGTTGCAAGACTTTAAAGCTATAAGTCCAATTGGTTTGGAAGAGGATGATATAACTTTGCTTTTAGAAATAGATGATAATACTCTTATAAACATGGAATCGGTTGTGTTGTCGACTGAAAAAGCGATTATGGCAAGGCAGATTACGGAAGATACTTTACCTACTGTTTTAGAAGATGTTGAAAGTGTTGTAGAAAGTTCTGATATTTCTGCAGAAGTAAAACCAGTAGCAATTAAGGTTTTATCTTCTGTTATTGTTCCTAATATGATATACAATGCCTATGAGACAAACCTTGCTAAAAAAGAAGCAGAAGAAAAAGTACAGCCAGTTATGTATAAAAAAGGGCAAAACATTGTGGTCAGTGGAGAGGTAGTGACACAACAACAAATCGAAGTTTTAAAATCCTTGGGCCTTTTAAAGAGTAGTAGTAAAATTGATTATGGAATGATAATAGGTTTGCTTTTGATATTAGGCTTGTCACTGTTTCTATCAATGTATTATATTATAAAATTGGACAAAAAGATTACTACCAAAAAAATCTACATGGAATTGTTGTGTTTAACAGGTATTTTTTATCTTTTATTGGCTGTTGCCTTTAAAGGGATTGAGCCTCTTTTAATTCCTTCTGCTACTTTGCCTATGCTAATTTCTGTTTTAATAGATCCTTATATTGCTATTATGATTGACATAATTTATTCTCTTTTAGTAGGCTTAATGGTGGGTTTTAACCAAGAATTTATTTTTATGTCATTGCTGGGAGGATTGATTGGTGCAGTAAAACTTTCTCATTCTAAGCAACGTTTAGATTTTGTAAAAGCGGGTCTTTACGTCAGTGGGGTAAATCTTGTAAGTATTGTAGGAATAGGGCTTTTAAATAGCAATGATATAATTTCTGTATTAAAAAGCAGTTTATGGGGAATT
This sequence comes from Thermoanaerobacter sp. CM-CNRG TB177, assembly GCF_018588165.1. Taxonomy (NCBI): domain Bacteria; kingdom Bacillati; phylum Bacillota; class Clostridia; order Thermoanaerobacterales; family Thermoanaerobacteraceae; genus Thermoanaerobacter; species Thermoanaerobacter sp. CM-CNRG TB177. Next base: position 15,138 of record NZ_JAFCAC010000083.1, on the reverse strand, counting down.
GTCAGTGGAACCTTTAGTATAATTTTGGTTATTGGTACTTTGCCTTTTTGGGAAACAGCTTTTGATATCTTAACTCCTTTAAAACTTTTAGAGCTGTCAAATCCAAATAATCCGCTTCTTAAAAAACTTATAATGGATGCTCCTGGGACTTATCACCACAGCATGGTAGTAGCAAATTTCGCAGAAGCTGCTTCTGATGCTATTGGAGCGAACAGTTTGTTAGTTAGAGTGGGGGCTTATTACCATGATATAGGTAAAATTAAAAGACCTTATTTTTTCAAAGAGAACCAGCTTTCAGGAGAAAATTTGCATGACAAAATTTCTCCTGATTTAAGTACATTAGTAATAATTTCCCATGTAAAAGATGGGGTGGAATTAGCTAAAAAGTATAAACTTCCTCAACAAGTCATTGATTTGATAAAAGAACACCATGGTACTTCCTTAGTGAAATACTTTTATACTAAGGCTTTACAAAATGAAGAGGAATCTTGCGAAGAAGAATCCTTTAGATATCCAGGTCCAAAACCTTCTACCAAAGAGTCTGCCATTTTGATGTTGGCAGATTCTGTAGAAGCAGCTGTGAGGTCTATTCCTGAACCTACTGAGGAAAATATAAAGAATATGATTGAAAAAATCATGGTAGATAGATTAAATGATGGTCAGTTGGAAGATAGCGATTTAACTTTAAAAGATATTAAAACTATAAAAAATTCTTTTTTGACTGCTTTAACTGGTATGTTTCATAAAAGAATTGAGTATCCTGATATTGAACCAAATCAAAATAAAGAGGTGTTAGAATGAACATTTTGATAGATAACAGACAAAATAAAGTTGATGCAGCAAATTTGGAAGAATTAGTTGAAAAAGTCATAAAAACAGTATTAGAAGTAGAAGAGGTTATTGATAATGTTGAAGTAAGTGTGTCCTTTGTGGATAATGAGGAAATTAGAAAATTAAATAAATATTATAGGGGCATAGATAAGCCGACAGATGTTTTGTCATTTCCTTTAGCAGAGTTTGAAGAGACTTATGGGGAAGTTGAGAAAATAGAGGAAGATTCAGAAGGGGTACAGCCAATAGGAGATATAGTTATTTCTTTAGAAAAAGCATTAGAGCAGTCAATAGAATATGGACATTCCTTTGAAAGAGAAGTAGCTTATTTAACAGCTCACAGCATGTTGCATATTTTGGGTTATGACCATGAAACTGAAGAAGAAAGAAAAATTATGAGGGAAAAAGAAGAGGAAGTTATGGCGAGGCTTAATATTGGGCGGTGATTTTGTGAAATCGAGAAATTTAATTGACAGTTTTAATTATGCGATAGAGGGTATTTTACATGCTTTTAAGACCCAAAGAAACATGAAGGTTCACTTTGCCATAGCGATATTGGTATTATTCTTTTGCCTTTTTTTTGACCTTTCAAGAGTAGAATTTGTGGTAATTTTATTTACAATTTCTTTAGTTTTAATTTCTGAAATGATAAATACGGCTATTGAAACCACAATTGACATGATGGTTAAAAATTATAATCCTTTGGCTAAGGTTGCGAAAAATGTAGCTGCAGGAGCAGTCCTTATATCTGCGATAAATGCCGTTCTTGTAGCTTATTTAATATTTTTTGATAGAGTAAATCCTTGGACAAAAATAATTTTATTAAAGCTTAGAGAGTCACCCATTCATATCACAGTTATAAGTCTTTTAGTTGTAGTGTTTTTGACTGTAATTTTAAAGGTACATTTTAAAGAAGGAACTCCTATGAGGGGAGGAATGCCCAGCGCTCATAGTGCTATTGCTTTTGCTACTGCGACAGCTATAACTTTTATGACAGCAAATGCTTTTATTGCCACTTTAGGTTTTTTACTTGCTCTTATGGTGGCTGAAAGCAGAGTAGAAGGTAAAATCCACTCTTTTTCTCAGGTATTTTTGGGAGGTTTATTTGGGATATTGATTACAGTGTTGATTTTTCAAATAATTAAATAAGGAGTGATGATATGGGCCATAAAGCTGGTTTTGTAGCATTAGTTGGTAGAACTAATGTAGGTAAATCTACTCTTTTAAATGCAATTTTACAAGAGAAGATTGCTATTACTTCTCCAAAACCCCAAACTACTCGAAATACCATTCGTGGGATTTTGACAACAGATGAATACCAGGTTATTTTTGTTGACACTCCTGGCATTCATAAACCTAAATCTAAATTAAGCGAATTTATGATTGAGGTAGCTAAAAGAACATTGAAGGAAGTTGACCTTATTTTGTATATGATAGAACCAGATACGGAAGTAGGACCTGGAGATAGATACATAATTGAGCATTTAAAAGAAGTAGATACACCTGTCATACTTGTAGTCAACAAAATAGATTTGGTGCCTGAAGAAAGAGTAGAAGAGACTATAAAAATTTTTAAAGAGCAATATGAGTTTAAAGATGTAGTGGCTATTTCTGCTATTGAAAATAAAAATATAGACTTGTTAAAAGAAAAAATTGTATCACTTTTGCCAGAAGGTCCTAAATATTATTTAGAGGATTATATAACAGATCAGCCCGAAAAATTAATAGTGGCAGAAATAATTCGAGAGAAGATGTTACACTTTGTAGAGGAAGAAGTACCTCACGGTGTTTATGTGGAAGTAGAATCTATTAAAGAGAGGGAAGATAAAGATATAATAGACATTGAAGCATATATTTATTGTGAGAAAGAGTCTCACAAAGGAATTATTATAGGCAAAAATGGGCAAATGCTAAAAAAGATAGGTCAAAGTGCGCGACTGGATTTAGAAGAATTTTATGGAAAACAGGTTTTTCTTGACCTATGGGTAAAGACGAGGAAGGGGTGGAGAGACAATACAACGTTACTTAAAAAATTAGGATATGCCATTGACAAGAAAACTTACGAATAGTAAAGTATTTAGTGAAAACAAAAGGAGGTTATATTATGAACATAGCAAAAATGATTGACCACACTCTACTGAAGCCAAATGCGACAAAAAGTGAGATAGAAAAGCTTTGTAATGAGGCGAAAGAGTATGGGTTTGCTTCTGTCTGCATAAACCCCTGCTTTGTAGACCTTGCCTATAACATGTTGAAGGATACAGATGTGAAAGTTTGCACAGTGATAGGTTTTCCATTAGGTGCAAATACTATCGAAAATAAAGTTTTTGAGGCGGTGGATGCAGTAAAAAGGGGCGCTACAGAAATAGATATAGTACTGAATGTAAGTATGCTAAAAAGTGGAGATTATGATTATGTGAAAAAAGAAATTGAAGAAGTTGTAAAAGCGGTGAAATCTCACGGAGATATAGTTGTAAAAGTAATTTTAGAAACCTGTTATCTCACTGATGAAGAAAAGGTAAAAGCGTGTCAGCTCACAAGAGAAGCAGGTGCTGATTTTGTTAAAACTTCTACTGGTTTTGGGCCAGGTGGAGCTACTGTAGAGGACGTAAAATTAATGAGGCAGACAGTTGGTGAAAACTTTGGTGTTAAGGCTTCTGGCGGTGTAAGAACTGCTGAAGATGCTAAGGCGATGATTGAAGCAGGAGCTAATCGGATTGGGGCAAGTGCAGGTGTTAAAATTGTGGAGGAATGGAATAAACTGAAAATGAGTTGATAAAAAATGCGCTTGTTAAAAACAGAAGCAATAGTATTAAAAAACAATTTAATAGGAGAAACAGATAAAATAGCCACCCTTTTTACTAAAAGCTATGGTAAACTTCAGGCAGTGGCAAAAGGGGCAAGGCGCTCAAAGAGCCGCTTTGTGAATGCAATAAGGCCTTTTGTTGTTGCCAATTATGTTATTTTTGAGGGGCAAAATTATTACTATATTGACCAATGGGACTTAATCGAAGCTCATAAAAATATAGAAAAAGACTTAGTTAAATTTTCTGTAGCTTCGTATATTGCCGAAACTATAAACAAAATTTTAGAGGAAAATCAAAAAAGCGAGAGGCTGTATCTGTTTTTAAAACATTCTTTAAAGGCAGTTGATGAGCTACAAATAGACCCTTTAATTTTTATTTCTTCTTATAACTTAAAATTAGTTTCTTTATTGGGATATATGCCTCAACTTGATAATTGTGTTGTGTGTGGAAAAGGAGAGAATTTAAAATATTTTTCTAATTCCTGCGGGGGTGCAGTGTGTATAAACTGCAAAAATAAATGTTTTGACGCCAAGCCATTACATGGAGTAACATTAAAAGCTATAAAGTATTTTCTTAAAAGAGATTATGACAAGCTTCAAAATATTAAAGTTTCAGGAGTTATAAAAGAAGAAGTGGATAAAATAATAACAGTCTATATGAAAGAACATCTTGAAATAGAGTTTAAATCAAAAGATTTTATTAACAAGTTACAAAATATGTGAAAGGAGGGTTTAACGTGTTAGATGAAGAATTAGAAAAAATAGATATGATAGTAGAGAGAATGGGAGTAAGTTATAAAGAAGCAAAAGAAGCATTAGAAAAGTCAGGTGGCAGTGTTGTAGACGCATTGATATATATAGAAGAGAATAGAAAAAGTTGGACTGAGACTTTTACAGTCGCAGGTTCAGAAGTTATGGACAAAATAAAAGAATTAATTAAAAAAGGTAATGTTACAAAAATAAGAATAAAAAAAGACGACAAAGTTCTTTTGGAGATTCCTGTAACTGCAGGTGCTATTTCTGCAGTTATCATTCCTCAGTTGACGTTAGTGGGAGCGGCAGTAGCGCTTTTAGCTAATTGCACAATTGAAGTTGAAAAACATGATAAAAGCGTAACCGTATTAAAAGAAGAAAAGAAAAAAGATTGACAGAAACTTGTCTCTTTGGTATTCTTAAATAAGTAACGTCAAAAACCTTTCTTCCCAAAAGGGATGAAGGGTTTTTGTATAATTGCGAGAGAAAAAGGAGTGTTATTAAATGTCACAAGCAGTCACAATGGATAAAATAGTTGCCCTTGCAAAAAACAGAGGATTTGTTTTTCCAGGGTCTGAAATATACGGAGGACTTGCTAATACTTGGGATTATGGACCTCTGGGAGTAGAACTTAAAAACAATATTAAGAGGATGTGGTGGAAAAAATTTATTCAACAAAGTCCCTATAACGTAGGAATTGATACTGCAATTTTGATGAATCCAGAAGTGTGGGTTGCATCAGGTCATGTTAGCAGTTTTAGCGATCCTTTGATGGACTGTAAAGAGTGCAAATCAAGATTTAGAGCTGACCAATTGATTGAAGATTACATTAAAGAAAAGGAATTAAATATTTCTATTGAAGGTTGGACAAATGAACAAATGATGGAATTTATAAAAGAGCATAAAGTGCCCTGTCCAAAATGTGGTGCCCATAATTTTACTGATATTAGGAAGTTTAATCTCATGTTTAAAACCTATCAAGGTGTTACAGAAGATTCTAAATCAGAAGTGTATTTGCGGCCTGAAACCGCACAAGGAATTTTTGTGAACTTTAAAAATGTTCAAAGGACAACTCGTAAGAAAATGCCTTTTGGAATAGGACAAATTGGTAAATCTTTTAGAAATGAAATTACTCCCGGTAATTTCATATTCAGAACAAGAGAATTTGAGCAAATGGAATTGGAATTTTTCTGCAAACCGGGAGAAGATATGGAATGGTTTAGTTACTGGAGAAAATATTGCATGGATTGGCTTTTAGAATTCGGCTTAAAAGAAGAAAATTTAAGATTTAGAGACCATAAAAAAGAAGAATTATCTCACTATAGTACTGCTACCACAGACATAGAATATAATTTTCCCTTTGGATGGGGAGAGTTGTGGGGAATAGCTAATAGAACAGATTTTGATTTAAGGCAACATATGGAACATTCGGAAGTTGACCTGTCTTATATGGACCCTGTAACAGGAGAAAAGTACATACCATATTGCATTGAGCCTTCTGTTGGGGTAGATAGGTTAATGTTGGCATTTTTAATAGATGCGTATGAAGAAGAAGAATTAGAAGATGGAGAAACTAGAGTGGTTTTAAGGATTCATCCTGCTCTTGCTCCCATTAAGGCAGCAGTGCTTCCGTTATCCAAGAAATTATCAGAAAATGCTTATAAGCTCTATGACCAGTTGAGAAATAAATTTGTAGTAGATTACGATGAGACAGGAAGCATAGGTAAAAGGTATAGAAGACAGGATGAGATAGGCACGCCTTTCTGTATTACTTATGACTTTGATTCGGAAAATGACCACTGTGTAACCATAAGAGATAGAGATACTATGCAACAAGTGAGAATAAAAATTGAAGAAGTAGAGAAATATCTTGAAGAAAGGTTAAATTTTTAAGGGAATCAGGCTTTCTAACTGATTTCCTTGATTTTTTATGTTGCAATAATTTGTGATATAATAGAAGGAAACGAAAAAGAAAGTTGGTTATCTTATAAACTTGTGATATAATTATACTAAAGTGATAAACCGATAGAAAACGTTTATGAAACGACAGAGGAAAGTATAAATTGCCAAAAACTTTAAAGGGGTGATAAAGATTCAACTGACAAACCGCCAGCATATAATTATTGACATTGTGAAGAAACATCAACCCATTACAGGGGAACAAATAGCTGAGAAATTAAATGTCACAAGAGCGACTTTAAGACCGGATTTGGCAATTTTAACTATGTCTGGGATTTTAGAGGCGAGGCCAAAAGTGGGATATTTTTATACAGGAAAATCACCCCTCAGTTTAGTAGAAGATTATATAAAGAGCATAAAAGTAAAAGATATCAAGTCTTTACCTGTAGTGGTAGAGGAAAGTACATCAGTGTATGATGCCATTGTAACACTTTTTTTAAAGGACGTCGGGACAATTTTTGTACAGGATGGAGGATTTTTAACGGGCGCTGTTTCAAGAAAAGACTTTTTAAAAATCGCAATAGGCAACACTGATATTTATAAGGTCCCGGTGGGAATAATTATGACCCGTATGCCTAACATAGTTACAACTTATGATGATGAGCCTGTGTATAATGCTGCTGTTAAAATTATAGAGCACGAAGTAGACAGTCTTCCTGTAGTTGAACCTGTAGTGGGAAGTGATGGAAAACAAGGATACAAAGTGACAGGAAGAATTTCGAAAACTAATATAACTAAATTGTTTGTAAAGCTTGGGGAAGGTTAGGGGGATTTCTTGAATGGAAGAAGGAGTATCAATTTACTTGGTTTCAGATTCTAATGTAGATACAGCAGAAAACATTGCGAGTATTGCTGCTGCTCACTTTGATACTTTTATAGAAAAAATAAAAAAATATCCGTATGTAGGTGATAAAAATCAAATAGAAGAAATTATTATGGAAGCAGCTAATGATGCAAATAGCATAATAATCCATACTATGGTGGTCCCGGAATTAAAAGATTATCTTCTTAAAAAAGCACAGAAATTTGGCATAAAAATAGTAGATATAATGGGACCAGTGATAAATGCTATTGAAGATAGTACTGGTATATCCCCCCATACCAATTTAGCAAAAAATAATAAAGAAGATTATTTGAAAAAAATCGAAGTAATAGAATTTGCCGTAAAATATGATGATGGTAAAGATGCAATGGGTATACTATTGGCAGATGTAGTTGTTATAGGGGTTTCTAGAACATCCAAAACACCTTTGTGCATGTACCTGGCTCATAAATACATAAAAGCTGCTAATTTACCTTTAGTGCCAGAAATTGAACCACCTCAAGAATTATTTGAAATCAACTCTAAAAAAATATTTGGGTTGACTATAGACCCTGAAGTTTTGGTAAAAATAAGGAAAGAGAGATTAAAATCTCTTGGCCTTGATGCTAATGCTATATACGCTACTGAAGAAAGAGTTAAAAAAGAGATAAAATATGCTGAGGAGGTGATGAAAAGATTAGGGTGTACTGTAATCGATGTTACAAATAAAGCTGTAGAAGAAACAGCTAATGTTATATTAAACGTATTAAAAGGAGGAGAGATTTCATGAGTAAAAAGTATGTGTATTTATTTAGTGAAGGCGATGCTTCAATGAGAGACCTCTTAGGAGGAAAAGGCGCAAATCTTGCTGAAATGACGAAGTTGGGTTTACCTGTTCCCCAAGGATTTACAGTCACCACTGAGGCTTGTACAAGGTACTATCAAGATGGTAAGACTATAGCTCCAGAAATTGTTGAACAAATCTATGAATATATGGCTAAATTAGAAGAAATTACAGGTAAAAAATTTGGAGACCCAACAAATCCTTTATTAGTATCTGTAAGGTCTGGCGCGAGAGTTTCAATGCCAGGTATGATGGATACTATTTTAAACCTTGGTTTAAACGACGAGACAGTAGAAGGCCTTGCTAAAGCTACAAACAATGAAAGATTTGCCTATGACAGCTATAGAAGATTTATTCAAATGTTCTCAGATGTTGTAATGGGAATTGACAAGAATAAATTTGAAGCTATTTTAGATGAAGTAAAAGAGGAAAATGGTGCAAAATTTGATACAGATTTAACAGCTGAAAACCTCAAAGAGGTAGTAAAAAGATTTAAAGAACTTTATAAGAAAGAAATGGGAGTAGACTTCCCACAAGATCCAAAAGAACAACTTCTAGAAGCTGTAAAAGCGGTATTTAGGTCTTGGGATAATCCAAGGGCTATAGTGTACAGAAGACTTAACGACATACCAAGTGATTGGGGTACAGCAGTAAATGTTCAATCAATGGTATTTGGCAACATGGGCAATGATTCAGGTACAGGTGTTGCTTTCACTAGAAATCCTGCAACTGGTGAAAAAGCTTTATTTGGCGAATTCTTGATGAATGCTCAAGGTGAAGATGTTGTTGCAGGTATTAGAACGCCTCAGCCAATTTCAAGTTTGAAGGAGACTATGCCAGAAGTTTATAACCAATTCGTAGAAATTGCTGAGAAATTGGAGAAACACTACAAAGACATGCAGGATATAGAGTTTACTATTGAAAGAGGTAAACTCTACATGCTACAGACAAGAAACGGAAAGAGAACTGCTCAAGCAGCTTTGAAAGTAGCTGTAGACTTAGTGGCTGAAGGCTTAATAGATGAAAAGACAGCAGTCTTAAGAGTAGACCCGAAACAGTTAGACCAGTTATTGCATCCAACCTTTGAGCCAAATGCGTTGAAAGCTGCTAAGCCTGTTGCAAAAGGTTTACCCGCTTCTCCTGGTGCTGCATCAGGAAAAGTATACTTTACTGCTGATGAGGCAATAGAAGCTGCAAAATCAAGGGGAGAAAAAGTAATTCTTGTAAGAACAGAGACATCTCCAGACGACATTGAAGGTATGTCTGTAGCACAAGGAATACTTACAACTCGTGGCGGTATGACATCTCATGCAGCTGTTGTGGCAAGAGGTATGGGTACAGCTTGCGTAGTAGGTTGTGGCGATGCAAAGATAGACGAGCAAGCAAAAGTAATGAGAATTGGCGATATAGAAGTTCATGAGGGAGACTACATATCTATAGATGGTAGCACAGGTAATGTGTACATTGGTGAAATAAAGACTGTTACACCTGAGTTAACTGGAGATTTTGCAACTCTCATGAGCTGGGCAGATAAATATAGAAAATTAAAAGTAAAAACTAATGCAGATATACCAAGAGATGCAAAAGTTGCAGTTCAGTTTGGTGCTGAAGGAATAGGCCTTTGCAGGACAGAGCATATGTTCTTTGACGAAGATAGAATTCCTGCTATGAGAGAAATGATTGTCTCAAAGACAGAAGAACAAAGAAGAAAAGCTTTAGAAAAACTATTGCCTATGCAAAGGTCAGACTTTGAAGGTTTGTTTGAAGTTATGGGTGAATTCCCTGTTACTATACGCCTTTTAGATCCACCACTGCATGAATTCTTACCTCATACAGATGAAGAAATTAAAGAACTTGCAGAAAACATGGGTATAACTTTTGAAGAGCTAAAAGCAACAGTAGAAAGCTTAAAAGAGTTTAACCCAATGTTAGGTCATAGAGGCTGTAGATTAGCTATAACCTATCCAGAAATTGCTGAAATGCAGACAAGAGCTATTATAGAAGCTGCTATAAACGTAAAGAAGAAAACAGGCAAAGACGTAAAACCACAGATTATGATACCACTTGTAGGTGAACTTAAAGAGCTTAAATACCTCAAAGACATAATAGTAAAAGTAGCTGACGAAGTTATAAAAGAAAACAATGTTGAGATAAAATACCTTGTAGGAACAATGATAGAGGTACCAAGAGCAGCTCTTACAGCTGACCAAATAGCCAAAGAAGCTGAGTTCTTCTCCTTTGGTACTAATGACTTAACTCAGATGACTTTTGGCTTTTCAAGAGATGACGCTGGCAAGTTCCTTGAAACCTACTATGAAAAGAAAATATATGAATTTGATCCATTTGCTAAGCTTGACCAAGAAGGCGTTGGCAAGTTAGTAGAAATGGGTACTAAACTTGGAAAGCAAACAAGACCTGACCTTGAAGTAGGTATATGTGGCGAGCACGGTGGGGACCCATCTTCTATTGAGTTCTGCCACAAAGTAGGTCTTGATTATGTCTCTGCTTCACCTTACAGAGTACCTATTGCAAGACTGGCTGCTGCTCAGGCGGCAATAAAATACGATAATAAATAATTAATTTCAAAGGCAGCAAATCAAAATTTGCTGCCTTTGAGCATTGTTTAAGGTTATTGTTTTTTGACCATTCATGTTATAATATTAAGTAAAATTGGTAACTTTAATAGTAGGAGGAGAGTTAAATGGATAGAAACACGGCCTTAGCGCTTGTCAAAGAATATGTATCAGATGAGACTTTAATAAATCACATGATAGCTACAGGTGCTATAATGGGAGGTTTAGCTGAAAGATTAGGACAAGATGTTGAAAGATGGGTAGTTACAGGGATATTACATGACATAGACTACCAAGAAACTAAGGATAATCCAGAGTTGCACAGTATAAGAGGTGGAGAAATTTTAACAGAGCATGGTCTTGATGAGGAAATAGTACATGCAGTAATGGCCCATAATGAAATTCATGGCATTGAGAGGATAACTCTTCTTGACAAAGCCCTTTTTGCAGTAGATCCTTTATCGGGTTTAATTACTGCAACAGCTTATGTGATGCCTTCTAAAAAATTAGAAGAGGTTCAGCTAAAATCATTAAAGAAAAAGTTTAAAGATAAGACTTTTGCTAAAGGAGCAAATCGTGACCAAATCAAAACTTGTGAAGAATTTGGAATTTCTTTAGACGAATTTTTAGAGATTGCCCTTAATGAAATGAAAAAAATCGCACCGAAGATAGGATTGTGAGGAATGGGAATGAATGTGAAGGAAAAACTTTTAGAATTAATGAATGAAGGAGATTATAAGCCTTCCAAAATAGAGGAAATAATGAAAATATTAGGGATAGACTATAGTCAAAAAAGCATTTTAGAAAAAATATTAAAAGAGATGGAAAAAGAAGGCCTTGTTTTTAAAACAAAACGAGGTAAATATGCTCTTCCTGAAAGATTAGATTTGGTCAAAGGCAAGATTGAATTTCATTCAAGAGGCTATGGCTTTTTAATTCCCGAAGATAGCAATATAAAGGACATATTCATACCTGTAAGCGGCATGAACGGTGCAATGCATGATGACACTGTTTTGGTAAGAGTTACAAAAAGGGTGGATGGAAAGAGTGAAGAGGGAGAAGTTGTAAAAATTCTCAAAAGGGCAAATACAACTATTGTTGGAACTTACGAAAAAAGTAAAAATTTTGGCTTTGTAGTGCCAGACAACAAAAAGATCCATCAAGATATATTTATCCCTAAAGGAGAAGATAAAAACGCAAAAACTGGTATGAAAGTTGTAGTTAGAATTACTAAATGGCCTGAAGGAAGGCGAAGCCCTGAAGGGGAGATTATAGAAGTATTAGGGTATAAAGGTGACCCTGGCATAGATGTAATGTCCATTATAAGGGAATATGATATTCCTGAAGTTTTTCCTAAAGAGGTTTTAAAGGAAACAGAAGATATATCTACAGAAATTCCTGAAGAAGAAAAAAAGAGAAGAGTTGATTTGACTAACTTAAACTTTGTCACAATTGATGGAGAAGATGCAAAAGATTTAGACGACGCAGTATGTGTACAAAAACTTTCAGAGGAAAATTACCTTTTATATGTGAGTATTGCAGATGTGAGCCACTACGTAAAAGAAGGTTCTCATTTAGATAAAGAAGCATTAAAGAGAGGATGTAGTGTATATTTCATTGATAGAGTAATACCAATGTTACCTCCTAAGTTATCTAATGGTATTTGCAGTTTAAATCCGCAGGAAGAAAGACTGACTCTCACTGTTAAAATGAAAATAAACTCTCAAGGAGAAGTTGTAGACCATGAAATTTTTGAAAGCATTATAAAGAGCAAAGAGAGAATGACATATACGAATGTTTACAAACTCTTAGAAGAAAATGATGAAGAATTAAAAAAGAGGTATCAGTATCTATTGGAAGATTTTAAACTAATGAAAGAGCTAGCTCTTGTTTTGCTAGAGAAGAGGAAAAGAAGAGGCAGTGTAGATTTTGATTTTCCTGAAGCTAATGTAATAGTAGACGAGAAAGGTAAGCCAATAGATATTGTAAAAGTTGAAAGAAATATAGCTCACAGGATAATTGAAGAATTTATGTTAGCAGCTAATGAAACGGTAGCGGAGCACATGCATTGGGTAAATATACCTTTTGTTTATAGAATTCATGAACATCCGGATATAGAAAAGCTGATTGCTTTTAATAAGTTTATTCACAATTTGGGGTATCATATAAAAGGAATTGAAGGAGGACAAATACATCCGAAGTCTTTGCAAGAATTAATAAGACAAGTGAGAGGAAAGAGTGAGCAAAGAGTTGTAGAAACTTTGCTTTTAAGGTCTTTAAAAAGAGCAAGATACAGTCCAGAAGACATTGGCCATTATGCTTTGGCGACCCAATATTATACTCACTTTACTTCTCCTATAAGGAGATATCCTGACCTTATAATTCACAGGATAATCAAAGAATACATAAATGGAAAATTAACAGAAAAAAGACAACGTCATTACAACAGAATCTTAAATGACATTGCTTTAAAATCTTCTGAGAGAGAAAGAGCAGCAGAAGCTGCAGAGAGAGAAATAGAAGAATTAAAGAAAGTAGAGTACATGGCAGATAGAATAGGGAATGTTTATAAAGGGATAATTTCCAACGTGACAAATTACGGATTTTTTGTAGAGCTTGACAATACTGTGGAAGGGTTAGTAGATGTTGCTTCATTGGAGGATGACTATTACCATTTTGATCCAGAAAGATATGTTTTAATTGGTGAAAAGAGCAAAAAAGTTTACTCTATAGGTAAAGAGGTTTATGTAAAAGTTGTTGATGTAGATGTGGATAGGAGAGAAATAGACTTTGTTTTAGCAGAAGAGGAAAAAGATAACTTAGAGATTGGCTTAGCGGAGCATAAAAGCGCAGAAACATATATTGACACTATTTAAAAATGTGTTATAATATAAAGAGCGATGATGGTGCCCTATTTGTGACACACAAGTAGGGCAATTTTCTCCTAAAGAGGGTGTTAAAAGTTTGGCGAAGGAAGAAATTAAAATAATCGCTCAAAACAAAAAAGCTTACCATGATTACTTCATTGAAGAAACTTATGAAGCAGGAATAGTGCTTAGTGGAACTGAAGTTAAATCTATTAGGATGGGGAAAGTCAATTTAAAAGATAGCTTTGCAAGAGTTGAAAACAACGAAGTTTATCTTTATAATATGCATATAAGTCCTTATGAAAAAGGCAATATATTTAATAAAGACCCCTTAAGGACTAGAAAATTACTTCTCAATAGACATGAGATTAATAAACTAATTGGTTATGTGACAAGGAAGGGTTACACTTTAATTCCTACAAAGCTTTATTTAAAGCGAGGCCTTGTCAAAGTCGAATTAGCTGTAGCGAGAGGTAAAAAACTCTACGATAAGAGAGAAGATATTGCGAGAAGAGATGCAAAAAGAGAATTAGAAAAGCACTTTAAAGAAAAACAATTAGGCATATAACATGGGGGTGTACTGGTTTCGACGGGGGCAGTCGAGGTAAAAGTAGCGAGCCGAGTTGTCCGCCAGCTCGTAAAAATGGTGGAGTAAAAATAAACGCAGACAGAGAATTAGCTTACGCTGCCTAATTTAAGGTAGCCGTCCAACCTGAAATGCCCACGTTTCAGGATTGGGCGTCAAAAGAGTGGGGAACTGGTTTTGCTCAGGCTTCGGGGCAAAACCGGAACTTATGAAGCTACCGAGGCGGTTATCCTGTCGCTGGGAGAACCGCTGAGGGAAAATTAAAACAGCGACTGCGCTCGGAGAAGCTTTTACTGTGACGCCTTCGGACCGGGGTTCGACTCCCCGCACCTCCACCAAAAATAAATATGGGGCTGTAGCTCAGTTGGGAGAGCGCCACAATGGCATTGTGGAAGTCGTGGGTTCAAGTCCCATCAGCTCCACCAGAAAAATCAAGGGTTCTAGGTATCCGGCAAGGTACCAGAACCCTTTTTTGGTGCCCAATTAGTGCCTGTATGGAGGTGTCAAGATTATGATAGACCTGGGAAAGGCCAGACTACGTTTTGAAGAACTAGGGCTTCTGAGCGCAGATTCTTTACTTGATTCACTCCTTGAAAGAGTGCAACTTTAGTTGGTGTAATTCCATTTGAAAATCCTCCTGTGTGGATAAGTTAACGGACCTAATATAAGCGATACTCAGCAGATGTTAGTACATGCTGCGATGTATACGAAACTTAACTAGTTACAATTGTGGTGGTAGGTAAAGTAATATGGCTAAAAGTATCAAGGTTGCTAACAGAATTAATATTTCTGACATAAGCTTTTTCAAAATCTAGGGCCTTAAAACTAAATTTATCTTTCTGATTCAATCCTTAATCTATAGACAGCCTTTTATATCATGTAAAAAATGAACATATTTATATTCACATTCAAATAAAGTTTGAATTTTCAGACAATTTATTTTAAACAGCCCTTTTTCAGTCCTATAATAGTTAATTTTACTGGCCCTGAAACTATTATCCCTTAGTTCATTGCTAAAAGCTTCTAAATCGTAATAAAATCCATCCATTTTTTAACACACCACCCAGAATCAATTCGGGTTGAAATTGTTTAACTTACCATATATTATATAGGTAAG
>NZ_JAFCAC010000082.1:0-16668 GCF_018588165.1 Thermoanaerobacter sp. CM-CNRG TB177 | reverse complement strand
AGTTAAAACGTCTACAAATGAAAAGATAAATAATATTACGGTTTTGAATATAGGCAAAGTAACGCCAATATATAGGGTTTTAAGAGCAATAAAATATGCACAAGTTATATAAAAAACATGATAAGACGAAGCCCTGAAATTAACTAAGTTACAGGGGTGGTCTTAAAAAAATCCTACAGTATCTTGACACTATCGGGGCATTTTGATTTATTGAAAGAATTTAAAAAACGTGGTAATCTAAAATTAAAATATTAATTTTGAGGGAGAGGTATGAAAAAGAAGCTAGAAGTTTACAAGCATTTAAGACATAACATAAAAATGAATATGATAAATGGTCTTGCATGGGCTATAGGCTTTAATATGGTCAACCCTTTTATTGGCATATATGCTATAAAATTAGGAGCAAATGACTTTCAAGTGTCTCTTTTAAATTCTTTACCTGCCCTTATGGTGGTAATTGGAGTTATTCCTGTAACATATTTGATTAATAAATTAAAAGAGGTTCACAAATTTTCTTATATTGTACTTTATATCGCAAGAACTTTTTATTTTTTACTTGCTCTTGCTCCGCTTTTTAGTAAACAACTTCAACCGTGGATTGTAGTTATATTAGTGGGAATAATGAATTTACCTTCTATGACAGTTGGCATGTGTTGGCAATCATTTATGAGTGAATTAATTCCTCCAGAATATAGAAGTAAAGTTTTCGCTGACAGAAATTTTTGGACGACAATTGTGGCAACAATTACAGTTTTGGTAACAGGATGGTTGCTTGATAAAATAGTTTTCCCTATTAATTATCAAGTAATATTTACTGTTGCATTTATTTTCGGATTAATAGAATCTTATTATTTTTCAAGGTTTCATGTAGTAAAAAGAGATTTGGATGAAGCCAAGCCCGGAAGTTTTTATGAAGCTTTTAGAAACATGTTTGAGTCTAAGAAATTTATATATTTTAATGTAACTTCTTTTATATATTATTTTGCATGGATGATGGCTTGGCCCATCTTTACCATATATAAGGTAAATTTTTTGCATGCTAACAATGCATGGATGAGTATATTTACTATTGTTTCCTCTATTGGGTCTATTTTAGCTTTTTATAAATGGGCTGACCTGTCCAACAAAAGGGGAAACGGATTTGCTGTTGCATTAAGTGCATTGCTTCTAGGATTTATTCCCCTCATGTGGGCTACAGCTAAAAACCTTTATGTTGGCGCTATTTTTGATTTTTTAGGGGGTATAGCTGTAGGAGGTTATAACATGTTGCTCTTAAATTGGCTGTTAGAGCTTTTACCTCCTACTTTAGAAAAAATGAATTACATCGCCGTGTTTACATTAATTACTCAAATTTCCGCTTTTATTGCTCCTATGTTTGGAATGTGGCTTTATACACAAATGGGTTATGTAGCTTTTATGATTTTAACAGGTATTGCAAGAATAGTAGTGAGTATTTTGTACTTTTTAGTAGCTAATTATGAAGATGAGATTAAAGAAATTGAAGCAAAGTAAGGAGGAAAAGTATGAGATATATTACTGCAGGGGAATCCCATGGAGAAGCTTTAATTGCTATTATTGAAGGCCTTCCATCAAATCTTTTGATAGATGAAGAGTTTATAAATAAAGAACTTAAAAGAAGGCAAGGGGGGTATGGAAGAGGAGGAAGAATGGCAATTGAGGAAGATAAAGTTCATGTATTAAGTGGTATAAGAAACGGTAAAACTATTGGCTCACCTTTAACTTTAGAGATTATAAATAAGGATTATGAAAACTGGAAGAATAAAAAGACGCCTGAAGTGACAAGGCCTAGACCGGGTCATGCGGACCTTGCAGGAGCAATAAAGTACAATCAGAGAGATTTGAGAAATATTTTGGAACGTTCAAGTGCGAGAGAGACGGCTGCAAGAGTGGCGGTGGGAAGTGTAGCGAAATTACTCCTCAAAGAGTTAGATATATATGTGAAAAGCAAGGTTTTGGAAATAGGTGGTGTAAAGGCAGAAGAAAAGTGGAGAAGGACAATTGATGAAGCTAAATCAAAAGGAGATACCTTAGGAGGTATAATAGAGATAGTAATAGAGGGTGTGCCTGTTGGATTAGGAAGTCATGTGCAATGGGACAGAAAATTAGATGCGCTTTTAGCCTATCATGTCATGAGTGTGCAGGCGATTAAGGCTGTAGAAATAGGCTTGGGCTTTGAAGCAGCAAGAAAACCTGGCTCTTTAGTCCACGATGAAATATATTATGACGAAGAAAGAGGATTTTATAGGAAGACCAACAATGCAGGAGGAATTGAAGGTGGAATTTCAAATGGAAGTCCTATAGTTATAAAAGCTGCTATGAAGCCAATTCCTACTCTTTTAAAACCCCTTACTTCTATTGACATAAATACTAAAGAGGAAGTAAAAGCTGCTTATGAGCGTTCAGATGTGACTGCTGTTGAAGCTGCTGCCTGTGTTTTAGAAGCAGTTTGTGCTTGGGTGATTGCTGATGAATGCCTTAAAAAATTTGGCGGTGATTCAATTGAGGAACTAAAGAAAAATTATGATGCATATTTAGTATATGTAAAAAATTTTTAAATCTCCAAAATGGAGGTTATTTGACTAAAAGATTAGCAAAGGCAATCTAAAATAAATATTGACAAAAAAATAAAATAATGATAAACTAAAAAAGCAAATAAGCAGAAGCGCCCGCTTCTCACCTTTCACCTAAGGTGCAAAGGTTTCTTCAAAAGGATTTATTATAAAGTAAAGGAGCGGGTAAGTTTGCCCGCTTTTATTTTTTCATAATTTTTAGGAGGTGCGTATTTATTAACAAAGAGCTGCAGGTCAATGAGGAAATAAGAGACAAAGAGGTAAGGCTGATTGACCAAGACGGTAAGCAGATAGGCATAATGTCGGCAAAGGAAGCTTATAAAATTGCTCAAGAGCGACATCTTGATTTGGTTAAGATTGCCCCTCAAGCCAATCCGCCCGTGTGCAAATTGATGGATTTTGGTAAGTATAGGTATGAACTTAGTAAAAGAGAAAAAGAGGCAAAGAAAAAGCAAAAGGTTATAAATGTAAAAGAAATAAGGATGTCCCCGACTATTGAAGACCATGACTTTGGTGTAAAGTTAAAAAGTGCTATTAAGTTTTTAAAAGAAGGTAATAAAGTAAAAGTTACTATAAGGTTTAGAGGAAGGGAAGCAGCCCACACTTCGCTGGCAGAAGACCTTTTAAAAAGGTTTGCAAATGAGCTCAGTGAGTATGGTGTTATAGAAAAAGCTCCTAATATGGAGGGGCGAAATTTAATGATGGTATTAACACCAAAAAATTAGCAAAAATGCAAAAGGAGGATATATTTATGCCTAAAATGAAAACACATAGAGGAGCAGCAAAAAGGTTTAAAGTGTTAAAGTCAGGAAAAGTTAAAAGGTCGAGAGCTTATAAAAGTCACCTTTTGACACATAAAAATGCAAAAAGAAAAAGAAGATTGAGAAAAGCTACTTATTTGGTAGGTGCGGATGCTAAAAATATCAAACGCTTATTACCTTATTCATAAATAGATTAGGAGGTTTTTAAAATGGCTAGAGTAAAATTTGGGAAAGTGACGAGGAGAAGACGCAAGAAAATATTGAAGCTTGCAAAAGGTTATTTTGGAGCTAAGAGCAAGCTTTTTAGAGTTGCCAATCAAGCAGTAATGAAATCTTTAATGTACGCTTATATTGGCAGAAAATTAAGGAAGAGAGATTTTAGAAAGCTTTGGATAACAAGAATAAATGCTGCTGCAAGAGCCCACGGAATTTCCTACAGCAGGTTTATAAATGGGCTTAAAAAAGCTGGAATAGAAATTAACAGGAAGATGCTTTCAGAAATGGCAATAAACGACGAAAAAGCTTTTGCAGAATTAGTAAATATAGCTAAGCAGCAGTTAAACGCATAAGGCCAGTTTGCATGGCCTTTTGCTTTAACTAATTTTTTAAAAGAGTGGTGGACAATGTTAATTACGAGTGAAAACAATGACCTCATAAAAAAAATCAAAAAGCTAAAAGACAAAAAGGGCCGATATGAAGAAGGGATGTTTTTTGTAGAGGGTACTACAAATGTATTGGAGGCTTTAAAAAGTGACTTTGAAATAGAGTACATAGTTATGGGGGAAGGGGTTAAAATAGATATTCCCAAAGGGGATTTTGAAATTGTACATACTACTGAAAGAATCTTTAAGAAAATAAGTGATACAGTAACTCCACAAATGGTCATGGCGATTATAAAAATACCAAAATATGTAGAAAATACTTATATAAAAGAAAAGGGTGTATATGTTATAGCAGACAATATTCAAGACCCAGGAAATTTAGGTACTATAATACGTACGGCTGATGCATTTGGAGTTAGTGCTATTTTTACTATAAATAACTGTGTGGATGTTTTTAATCCAAAGGTTTTAAGAGCCTCTATGGGTTCTATTTTTCACATTCCTGTCATAGCTGCTACTTCACAAATTTTGTTAAAACTTAAGCAAAGGGGAATAAAAGTTTTTGCAACTTACTTAAAAGCCCAAAAATTAGTTCATGAATGCAATATTTCGGATAAAGTAGCTTTTGTTTTGGGGAATGAAGCGAAAGGTGTCAGCGTTGTAGACTTGGTAGATGACTTTGTGAAAATACCTATGACAGGGGAGGCAGAATCTTTAAATGTTTCAATTGCTGCTAGTATATTTTTATACGAATCTCAAAGACAGAGGTTGATAAAAAATAATTAGGATGGTATAATCTTAAAAAAATATTGCAAAATGCTATGAAGGAGTAAAGTACATTATCGAAAATCACAGGGAGATAACACCATAGACTGAGAGTGTTATCGTTAGGTAGATAATGGAAAGTTCCCTCCGGAGCAGCGTGCTGAACTAATAGTAGGCATTGCCGGTAATACCGTTATCTAAATGAGTGAGCATTTTTTATAAAATGCTAATTTAGGTGGTACCGCGGATTCTTCGTCCTATTGACGGAGGATTTTTTATTTTAACTAATACACCAAAAGAGGGGTTGGTTTAAAGATGGAAGAATTGTTGCGCAAGCTTTATGAAGATGCACAAAAAGAAATTCTGTCAGCTGATAGTTTACAGCAAATTGAAAACTTAAGAGTTAAATACTTAGGTAAAAAAGGCGAATTGACGCAAATTTTAAGGGGAATGGGAAGCTTAAAGCCTGAAGAAAGACCTGTAATTGGTCAAATTGCCAATGAAATTAGAGAGAAAATTGAGGGTTTACTCACAGAAACAAAAAATAAAATTGCCCAATTAGAAAAAGAAAAGAGAATAAAAAGTGAGTACATAGACATAACTATGCCGGGTAAACCTTATGAGTACGGTCACAAACATCCCATGACACAAGTATTGGATGAAATTAAAAAGATATTTTTAGGATTAGGCTTTTCTATTGCAGAAGGGCCAGAAATAGAGTTTACTTATTACAACTTTGAGGCATTAAATACTCCAGAGGACCATCCAGCTAGAGACTTACAGGATACCTTTTATGTGACTTCTGATATACTTTTGAGGACTCAAACATCCCCGGTACAAGTAAGGACTATGGAGAAAAATAAGCCTCCAATAAGGGTTATATCTCCTGGAAGGGTTTATAGGTCTGATGAGATAGATGCAACTCACTCCCCAGTGTTTCATCAGATGGAAGGGCTTGTAGTAGATGAAGGAATAACAATGGGAGATTTAAAAGGAGTTTTAAATATATTTGCGAAGAAATTTTTTGGGGAAGACACTCAAACCAAATTTAGACCTCATTATTTTCCCTTTACAGAACCCAGTGCAGAAATGGACGTGAGTTGCTTTGCTTGTGGTGGAAAAGGTTGTAGAGTTTGCGGTTATACTGGTTGGATTGAAATTTTAGGTGCAGGCATGGTACATCCTAATGTTTTAAAGATGTCTGGAATTGACCCTGAAAAATACAGTGGATTTGCTTTTGGATTGGGAATAGATAGGATTACAATGCTGAAATACGGAATAGAAGATTTGAGGCTTCTTTTTGAAAATGATTTAAGGTTTATACAACAGTTCTAAAGGGGTGGTCGTATGTTGGTGTCACTTTCGTGGTTGAAAGAGTTTGTTGACATAGATGAAGATGCGAAAATTATTGCTGAAGGCCTTACTATGTCAGGGTCAAAGGTAGAGACTATAACAAGTTATGGGAAAGAAATTTCAAATGTGGTGGTAGGGAAAATTATTTCATTAGAAAAACACTCTAATGCTGATAAATTGTTGGTTGGTATTGTAGATGTAGGCACTGAAAAACTACAAATTGTAACCGGAGCACAAAATATTAAAGTAGGGGACTACATACCAGTAGCCCTTCATGGTGCAACTCTTCCTGGAGGAGTTAAGATAAAAAGAGGCAAATTAAGAGGAATAGAATCAAATGGCATGATGTGTTCTGCTGAAGAGTTGGGACTTGATGAAAGCTTGCTGCCAGAATATCAAAGAAACGGAATTTTTATATTACCACCTTTCCCATTAGGAATGGATATAAACGAAGCTCTTCAGTTAAAAGACGATGTATTGGAATTTGAGATAACTCCCAACAGGCCTGATTGTTTGTCAATGGTAGGAATAGCGAGAGAGACAGCTGCGACTTTTAAGAAAAAATTTAAAATGCCGGTGGTAGAAGTTAATGAAAGCGAAGAACAAAATCCTGCAAAAGTGACTATTGAGGCTACGGATTTATGCTTTAGATATGTAGCAAGGGTCGTTAAGAATGTGAAGATAGGTCCTTCTCCTATGTGGATGCAGATGCGTCTTTTAAAAGCTGGAATAAGACCTATAAATAACGTGGTGGATGTTACAAACTATGTGATGTTGGAATTAGGTCAACCCTTACACGCTTTTGATTTGGACAAAGTTGAAAACAAGCACATAATAGTGAGAAGGGCAAGAGAAGGAGAAAAATTAGTTACATTGGATGGAAAAGAGAGGACTTTAGACAGCTCAATGTTGGTTATTGCTGATGAGAAGAAAGCTATAGGTTTGGCTGGCGTAATGGGAGGAGAAAATACAGAGATAACTGATACTACTGTAAATATTTTAATAGAAAGTGCTAATTTTAAAGGAAGCAATATAAGGCATACTTCTAAGAAATTGGGTTTAAGAAGTGAAGCTTCTTCAAGATTTGAAAAAGGTTTAGACCCAGAGATTACAGTTTTAGCTTGTGAAAGAGCAGCACAGCTTATGGAAAAATACTGTGGCGGTACAGTTTTAAAAGGGCTTGTGGACGAGTATCCAAAGCCAATTGAAAAAACAGTTTTAACTGTAAATCCTCACAGAATTAATAGATTTTTAGGCACAGACCTTCCGACATCTCAAATAATTGAAATATTGGAGTCTTTAGAGTTTAAAGTTGTGCAAAAAGGCGATGACCTTGAAATAACGGTACCTCACTTTAGAAGAGATGTTACAATAGAGGCAGATATTGCCGAAGAAATAGCAAGACTCTTTGGCTATAACAATATTGAAGACAGTTTAATGAAAAATGCTCAAACTACATTAGGAGCGTTGACCAAAGAGCAACGACTAGAAGAAAAAGCAAGAGAAGTTCTATTGGCTTGTGGATTAAATGAAATTGTCACTATGTCTTTTATGGGACACAAGGATTTAGACAAAATAAACGTACCTTTAGATAGCCCTTTTAGAAAAGCAGTCAAAATTATAAATCCTCTTGGGGAAGACCAAAGCCTTATGAGAACTACTCTACTGCCTTTTATATTGAATGTAACTTATACCAACTATAGCAGAAAAGTACAAGATTTCAAAGTTTTTGAAATATCTAAAATCTTTATGCCAAAAGAATTACCCTTAAAAGAATTACCACAGGAAATAAAGACTATTGCAATAGGAATGTACGGGAAAGATGTGGATTTTTACTCATTAAAAGGAGTAATAGAAGCACTTTTTGAAGTAATGGGTATAAAAGGAGTAGAATATGTAAGGGCAGAAGATCCTTCATATCATCCAGGAAGGTCTGCAAAAATTCTCCTAGGTGACGAAACATTAGGTATATTTGGAGAAATACACCCTGATGTTTTAGAAAATTACGACATACTTGTTAGAGTCTACGGTGGAGAAATAAACTTAGATAAAGTAATACAATATGCTAATGTAGAAAAGAGGTACATGCCTCTTCCCAAGTATCCAGCTGTAGAAAGGGATATAGCAGTTTTAGTAGATGGAGATATTTTTGTAAAAGCTGTGGAAAAAGTTATACTTGAAACAGGAGGAAAACTTATAGATAAAGTCGAATTATTTGATGTTTACAAAGGTCCTAACATCCCTGAAGGCAAAAAAAGCGTTGCTTTCTCTATCTGGTATAGGTCTTATGAAAGGACTTTGACAGATGAAGAAGTAAATGTAATTCACAACAACATTGTAGAGGCTCTTGACAAAAAATTAGGAGCCAAATTAAGATAAAAAAGGCAATTTTACAGCCTTTTTTATCTTTTATCTTAATTAAGAAGGAAATTGCACTTTAATGTAGAAGTAAATAAAATAACAAAAGATTAAGGGGATGTTTTTGTGGAGTTAAATAAAGTTACCGTGATTATCAATGGGAATGAATATATTTTAAAATCTGATTATCCTGAAGAGCATGTAATAAAACTTGCCAATTATGTAGACAATGTAATTAAAGAATTGCTCCAAAACTACGAAAAGTTATCACAAATGCAACTACTACTTTTGTCGTCTTTAAATATTGCAGATGAACTTTTTATTGCAAAAGAAGAAAATAATGCTATCAAAAAGGAATTGCTTTCTTTAAAAGCAGAATTAGAAGAAAAAAATCGCTATATAAAACAATTAGAGGAGGAGCTTACTAAAACTAAACAACAGCTTTTAGAGACAGAGGAAGAGTTTCGGCAGTTTATAGAAACTTTTGATGAAGAAAAGTAAAGGTGATTGGATGAAAAAAGTTGAATTATTAGCTCCAGCAGGAGATTATGAGGCTTTAACGAGTGCAGTTAATGCAGGATGCGATGCAGTGTATCTAGGAGGAAAAAATTTTGGTGCAAGAGCTTATGCAACCAATTTTGACTATGATGATTTAAAATCTGCTGTAGAATTCTGCCATTTAAGAGATGTCAAGGTATACGTTACTGTAAATACCCTTGTAGCGAATGAAGAATTTGAAAAGCTGGTCAACTATTTAGATTTTTTGTATTCTATAGGTGTTGATGCAGTTATAGTGCAGGATATGGGAGTATTAAAGTTTTTACGAGAAAATTATCCTGATTTAAAAGTTCATGCCAGTACACAAATGACAGTTCATAATTTAGAAGGAGTACAGGAATTAGCTCAAAAGGGAGTTTCCCGGGTTATTTTATCAAGAGAGCTTACATTAAAAGAAATAAAGGATATAGTTCAAAATTCTAACATTGAAATAGAAGTTTTTGTTCATGGAGCTCTCTGCGTCAGTTATTCCGGACAGTGCTTTATGAGTAGTATACTAGGAGGAAGAAGCGGAAACAGGGGAAGATGTGCACAACCCTGCCGTTTAAAGTATTCTCTTGTAGATAAAGAGGGAAAAGTTTTAGAAAAGGATTTACACCTTTTGAGTATGGCGGATTTATGTACTATAGAACATATACCAAAACTCATTGAGGCGGGAATCACTTCTTTTAAAATAGAAGGTAGGATGAAAAATGCCGAGTACGTCGCTTCTGTTGTAAAAGCCTACAGAGAAGCTATTGACAGTTTTTATGAGAGCAAAGCTTTTGATTCAGGTAAAGCTATAGAAGAGATGTCTCGAATTTTTAATAGAGGATTTTCTACTGGCTATCTTTTTGGAGTTAAACCCTCTAAAATGAGTTATATTTCCCCTAAAAACACGGGAGTTGCTGCTGCAGAAGTGATAAGTGTAACTTCAAAAACTTCAAAACTGAGGCTTTTAAGGGATATTGCAAAAGGTGATGGAATTTCTGATGAAAAAGGAGAAAAAGGACAAAAAGTTGAAATAATATTTAAAAATGGGAAGAAGGTAGATAGAGCTTATGAAGGAGACATAATAGAACTACCTCTTAAGTTTTATGTAAAAGAAGGAGAAATATTAAATAAAACTTATGATGCATTGTTAAATGACAAGCTGAAAAACTTACCTTCCAAAAAGATTCCTATAAAAATTTATGCGGAGTTAAAAAAAGGCAAACCTTTGTATATAAAGATACAAGAAGGAATTCGTACAGTAGAAGCTTATAGTGATGAAATAAGTCAGATAGCAGAAAAAGTTTCTATTGAGGAAGATTTTTTGAAGGATAAACTTACTCAAATAAATGACACAGCCTTCTACGTAGAAGAAATAGAAGTAGTAGTTGAAAAAGGCCTTTACATGTCTGTAAAGGGAATAAAAGAGGCGCGAAGAAAAGCAATAGAAATGTTAGAAAAGAAAAAGTTAGAGTATTACAGAAGAGAAGAAAAACACACCTTTTTTAGTCTACTTCCTTTTAAAGAGAAAAAGGAAAAAGTGAGTTTAACTTTTTATACTGATAAAGTTGAGCACTTGAAGATAGCCAGCCAATTGGGTATAGAATACGTCTATTTCAATTACAAGCTTGATATAAAACTTTTAAAAAAAGGTTTAGAACTGACAAAAGATTCAAAGACAACGGTTATACCTGCTTTCCCTTCTATATTGAGGGAAGAGATGAAGGTAATAAAGCCTCAATTAGAATTTTTACAAGATATGGGGATAAACAAAATTTTGGTTTCAAATTTAGGGCTTTATCATATTGCAAAAAATTATGACTTTGAGATATTTATAGATTATCCTTTGAATATTTTTAACAATTTAGCTGTAGATTACTTTAAACCTTACGCTGTGACTTTATCTTATGAACTTACGCTGGAGCAGATTAAAGATATTGCCAAAAGAAGTGATGTAAAATTTGAAGCTTTAATATACGGTAGACTGCCTCTTATGACAATGGAATATTGTCCAATAAGGAATTTAGTAGGCTGTGACAGAGAAAGGTGTGAAAAAGGTTATTATTTTCTAAAAGACAGAAAAGGCAAATTAATGCCTCTTAAAAGCAATGGTTTTTGCAGGATGCAGATTTTAAACGCAGATGTGCTTTTAATGTTAAGCATAAAGGAGCTTAAACAAGCTGGACTTTCTTTTTTGAGGATACATGATACAATAGAAAAAGATGAAGAAATAGAGAAAGTTTTAAAAATGCATATTGAAGCTTTAAAAGGGAATGAAATTGAAATTTTAGAAGGAAAATATACAAAAGGACATTTTTACAGAGGAGTTTTGTGATGGTGAGAGGAATTAATAGTAGAGCAATAAAAAGTCTTGAATTTGACAAGATAGTGGAGTTTATTGTTAGCTATTGTGATTCGGATCTAGGCAAACAAAAAGCTTCAGATATTGTCATAAAGAAAGACATAGAGGAAATAGAGAGGGAATTAGATTTATTGAATGAGGCAATTTACTTTATTTCCTCCTATGGGGGTATTTCTTTTGCTTTTGAGGACATAAGGGATTATATAAAAAAAGCACAAATAGATTCCGTGCTTTATAACAAGGAGCTTTTAAAGATAAAGAAGTTTCTTAAGTTGGTAAGCCAAATAAAAGGCTATTTCAAAAATCTTCAAGAAAGTGATAGATTTGTAAGGTTAAAAGAATACGATAAAAAAGTTTTACCGATAAAAGATTTGGAAAAAAGGATTGAAAATATAATAATTTCAGAAGATGAAATAGCAGATGATGCTTCTCCACTGCTCAAATCTTTAAGAAGGCAGAAATCAGCCATAAATGAAAAAATAAGGGCAACATTGAATTCGATAATTTCTACCCGTCAAAAAGAATTGCAAGAGCCTATTATAACTGTAAGACAGGGAAGATATGTTGTACCTGTAAAACAAGAATATCGCAGCACTTTTAAAGGTATTGTCCACGACCAATCCTCCAGTGGTGCTACTCTTTTTATTGAACCTATGCAAGTAGTTGACTTAAACAACGAATTGAGACAAGTGGAACTAAAAGAAAGACAAGAGATACAGAGAATACTTTTTGAGCTTTCTCAAGAGGTCAAAAAGTATGCACAGGCTTTATTTAATGACATTGAAATAGTTTCAGAATTAGATTTTACATTTGCTAAGGCTAAATATTCTTTAAAGCTAAAAGCCGTAAGGCCAGAGCTAAACACAATGGGATATATTAATTTAAAAAAGGCAAGACACCCTCTCATAAATCAGGAAGCTGTTGTCCCTATAGATATATACATAGGAGACCAATTTAATACCCTAGTCATTACTGGTCCTAATACGGGAGGGAAAACTGTAACTTTAAAGACAGTGGGACTTTTAACTATAATGGCAATGGCAGGGCTTAATATTCCTGCAGAAGAAGGGTCACAGGTTTCAATATTTGAGGAAATTTTTGTGGATATAGGCGATGAGCAGAGTATTGAACAAAGCTTAAGCACTTTTTCTTCCCATATGACGAATATTATAAGCATGCTCCAAAAAGTAAACAAAAATTGCCTTGCTTTGTTAGATGAATTAGGGGCAGGTACTGACCCTGTAGAAGGTGCTGCTTTGGCTATGAGTATTCTCGATACACTGCATAAGATTGGTGCCAAGACAATAGCTACTACCCATTATAGTGAGTTAAAGCAGTATGCTTTAAAAACCGCAGGAGTAGAAAATGCAAGCGTGGAATTTGATGTTGAAACTTTAAAGCCCACCTATAAGCTTATAATAGGTCTTCCTGGCAAAAGTAATGCCTTTGAAATAGCTAAAAGATTAGGGCTTCCTCGGCAAATAATAGAAGATGCAAGAAAATATATTTCACGAGAAGCTTTAAAATTTGAAGATATAATTGCAGACGTCGAAAATAAGCGCAGGGAATTGGAAAAGGCAAACCACGAAGTGGCTTTTTTAAGGAAAAATGTGGAAATTTTGAAAGAGGAATTAGAGAAAGAAAAGAAAAGATTGCAAAATGAAAGGGATAAAATATTAAAAGAGGCGAAAGAAAGGGCAAGGAAAATAGTACAAGAAGCGAAATTTACTGCTGAGGGGATAATCAAAAAGATTAGAGAAGCAGAAGAAAGTACCCAAAATAAAGACAGGATCATACAAGAAGTAAGAGAAGAATTGAAGAAAAATTTAGAGGAATTAGAAGAAGAAGTTTTAAAGCCTAAAGAGGCTTCCTACGGCAAAATTCCTGATAGTTTAAAAGAGGGACAGACAGTCTATATAGTGCCTTTGGGCCAAGATGGAATTGTGCTTTCTCTTCCTGACAAATCAGGGAATGTGGAAGTGCAGGCAGGAATTTTAAAGATGACTGTGCATATAAGTAATTTAAGGGTAGTGGAGGAGAAAGAAGATGAGGTAGTAAAAAAAGGCTACAGCAAATTTGTACACGAAAAGTCTCAATCTATAAGCACTACCATAGATGTGAGAGGCAAAAACCTTGACGATGCTTTGTTAGAGGTGGAAAAATATATAGACGATGCGTATTTGGCTGGTCTTACTCAAGTGACAATTATTCACGGACGGGGTACAGGGGTGTTAAGGACGGGTATATCGCAATTTTTAAGAAGCAATAAACATGTTAAATCTTTTAGGTTAGGTAAATACGGTGAAGGAGGAGACGGTGTTACAATAGTTGAATTAGTTGACAAATAGGAGATGATAAAATGTATTTAGTAAGTGCTTGCCTTGCTGGTGTTAACTGTAAATACGATGGAGGAAACAATGAAAATAAAGAAATAAAAAAATTAGTAGAGGAAGGGAAGGCTATTTTAGTTTGTCCTGAGCAATTAGGGGGGCTTCCAACTCCTCGACTGCCCTCTGAGATAAAAGTTGATAAGGTTTTTAACATTGAAGGAAAAGAGGTTACGGAAAATTTCTATAGAGGAGCCTATGAGACTTTAAAAATTGCTAAAATGTATAAGATAAAGGAGGCAATTTTTAAAGCTAAAAGCCCTTCTTGCGGCTGTGGAGAGATTTACGATGGCACTTTTTCGGGGAATTTGATAGATGGAGATGGAATTACCACAAGGATTTTAAAGAAAAATGGGATATCTGTTATGACAGAACATGACTTTTATAGAAAATATAAAAAATAAGTAACAAAAACACCTCCTCCCACATAAAATGTAGGGGAGGTGTTTTGCTTGAAAAGGAAAAGATGGGGACTAAGGCGGGTTAATTCGTTTTACATATATTTGATTTACGTAGCTATTTTATTTGTGATTTTATACTATTTTACAGAATATCGATTAAAACCGGCTATTATAGCAGTAAGTGAAACTTTAGCAAAAGAAACAGCTGTAAATACTATAAATGATGCTATAAATGAAAAAGCGCTAAAAGGAATAGAGTATAAAGATTTAATTTATGTAAGAACAGATAACAATGGAAAAGTGTCAATGTTACAGGCAAATACTATTGAAATGAACTTGCTGGCTTCTAAGATTACAAAAGAAGTGAAAGAAAATTTAAATAATTTAGGTCCTCTCTATGCTAAAATTCCTTTAGGTTCGGTTTTTTCTACTGATTTATTTGCTAATGCAGGGCCACGTATAAAAGTAGGGCTTTTGCCAGTTGGAGCGGTAGATGTTGATTTTAGTTCACAGTTTGAACCGGCTGGAATAAATCAAACAAGGCATAGAATATATTTAGATATTCAAACTACGATACGAATAATTGCGCCTTTAGCTTCAGAAAAAATAATTGTTACACTTCACATGCCTATTGCAGAAAGTATAATAGTTGGAGATGTACCTTCAAGCTATGTGGATGTAAATGGAGATAAATTTACAATTCCTGTGCCTCAATCTCCAAATTCAAATATAGAAATACAAAAATAACTATTGAATTTTTTTGATAATGTGATATAATAAAAAACGTGTGATAAGTGGGGGTGTAGCTCAGTTGGGAGAGCACCTGCCTTGCAAGCAGGGGGTCAGGAGTTCGAATCTCCTCATCTCCACCAAATAAAAAGAAAATTACCCGATAAGGGTATTTTTTTTTGCTTTCGTATAACTTAGCAATTTTTTCTTCAAAATGCAGGATTTCTGCATTTTTTGTCGAATTATTAAAAAGATGGTGCTCAAAGAGGTGAATTAAATGAATACCGATGTAGAAGTCACATACAAAAAACGATTGGATAATATTGTAGAAAAAACAATAGAGGCAATTGAAAGCAGTAAAGTACAAATTTTGATATTTTAGAAAAGGCAAAAGAAGAAGCGAAAAGATTGGAAGCGCAATTAGAAGAGCTAAAAATCCAAGTTATAAATGTTATAAAAGAAGTAGAGTTGTGCGAAAGGAAAGAAAAAAAGTGCAAACTAAAACTTGCACTTGTAAGTAAACAGTTTGGGCACCTATCTGAACAAGCAGTAAGGAAAGCTTATGATGAGGCAAAAGAGGCTCAAATAGAGTTGGCGTTAAAGAGACGGGAAGAAAAAGAATTAATAGAAAAAAGAAATGAACTGGAGAGAAAACTTATAGACAATAAGACTATTATTGAAAAAGCTGAAAAGCTTGTTTCTCAAATTAACGTAGCTCTCAATTATTTAAATAGGGATTTAAAAAAAATGAATACTCAATTAGAGCAATTGAAAGACAAACGAGCTTTGAGTGTAAAAATTATTGAAGCACAGGAAGAGGAACGAAAAAGAATTGCAAGGGAAATTCACGATGGTCCTGCGCAAGCGATGGCAAACGTGTTATTGAAATCTGAACTTTGTGAAAAATTGATAACCAAAGATATTGAACAGGCGAAAGTAGAACTTAAAAATCTAAAAAATATTGTACAACAATCTCTAAAAGAAGTAAGGAAAATAATATATGACTTAAGACCTTCTGCTCTTGATGACTTAGGTCTTATTCCGGCATTATCCAGGTACATAAAAAATTTTTCAGAGGAGACAGGCATATTTGTAGATTTTAGTGTTTTGTCGAATTACAAGAGACTTAGTCCTGAGATTGAAATAACTTGTTTTAGAGTAGTACAAGAGGCTCTTACAAATATAAAAAAACATTCCAAGGCAAAAAATGCTTCTGTTAAATTTGAGTTTGGCATGCGATTTATTAGCATAATTATCAAAGATGATGGCATTGGCTTTGATAAGGAAAATATTGGACAAGGCTATGGGCTGATGGGCATGAGGGAAAGAGTAGAAATTTTAAACGGTAAATTTGAAATAAGTAGTTTCAAAAATAAGGGTACTCAAATTTATATTTCTATACCTGTAAGGGGTGTTGAGGATGATCAGATTGTTAGTGGCTGATGACCATGCTTTGATAAGAAAAGGGTTAGTCCAGCTTATTGAAATGGAAAAAGATATAAAAGTTATTTCTCAAGCTTCAAATGGGGAAGAGGCTTATCAACTTGCAAAGAAATTTATGCCCGATTTAATACTTATGGATGTAAATATGCCTGTGATGAATGGCATAAAAGCAGCAAAAATGTTAAAAGAAGAAAAACATCCAAGCAAAGTATTGTTTTTGACTATTTACAACGATAGAGAATACATTTTGGAAGCACTTAAATTGGGAGTAGAAGGGTATATTTTAAAAGATGCTGAATATGATGATTTAATAAAAGCGATAAGGACTATTTACAATGGAGCATTCCTGTAATGAATAAAAAATAAGGGAGAATGAACTTTGAAAAAA